>CADDZG010000018.1 GCA_902812355.1 Actinomycetota bacterium
ACTACAAGCGCCCGGTAGGGGGCGGCGTCCATCGCGTCGAGGTAGCGGCGCATGAAGGCCACCGGGCGCTTGTAGTCGTGCCCGCGCGTCTCCACCAGGGGAGCGTGGCTGACCCCGATGCCGAGCAGGAAGCGCCCGGGGAAGGCCTCGGCCAGGGTGTTCTGACCGGCGGCCATGGTGATCGCGTCGCGGGCCCAGATGTTGGCGATGCCGGTGGCCACAACGATCCTGCTCGTCGCCGACAGCAGCAGCGCGCAGTTGGCGAAGGGCTCCCGGCGTAGGGCCTCGCCCACCCAGATCGCGCCGAAGCCGAGGTCCTCGAAGCGGCGCGCCGCTTCCTGAGCGCGCCGGGCCGGCTGGAGGTCGAGCTGCGTCGTCCAGATCCCTACGCGTCCTATGTCCATGGCTGCACCCTACCGGCCGGGACGCCTGAGCCGGCGGTGGTCGCGGCAGGACATCGCCGCCCGGCGCCGAAGGTGTGAGTGACGGGCAGGCTCGGGGGAAGGGGTGTCGTTGCGGATCCGGAGGACGGCGGCGATCGTGGCCGCGCTGCTCCTGGGGCTGTGCGCGTCGGCGCGCGCTGCCGGCACCCCGTCTGAGTCGCCGGGGCCCGCCGGACTCACCTGCGCCGCGTACGGCCCCGAGCGCATCTGCTCCGGGGAGCTGGCGAGCTTCGACGGCACGCCCCTGGACGTCGACGTCACCCTGCCGCTCGAGGCTCCGGGCCCCCGCGGCTCGCACCCGCTGATCGTCATGCTCCACGGCTTCGGCAACGACAAGCACGAGTGGGAGTCGGTGAACGACCGCGCCGACGGCGGCGACAAGTGGCATTGGAACTCGCACTGGTTCGCCGAGCACGGCTACTACGTGCTCACGTACACGGCCCGCGGTTTCCGCAGCGACGCCGCCGGCGAGCCGTGGCAGCCGGACACCCCTACGGGGAGCTCGCAGACCACGCCGCAGGCCACGATCCGGCTCAAGAGCCGCGAGTTCGAGATCCGCGACACCCAGTGGCTTGCCGCCACGGTGGCGGCCGCCTTCCCCGGCATCGATCCCGCTCGGGTGGCGGTGACCGGCGGCTCCTACGGAGGCGGCGAGTCGTGGCTGCAGGCATCGCAGCCGACGTGGGCCTTCCCGCACCGGCTCGATTCCTTGCTGCCTGTGCTGCACCTCCAGGTGGCGGTGCCCAAGTACGGCTGGACCGACCTCGCTTACAGCCTCGCCCCCAACGGCCATCCCGGTCCCCATGGCAGCTACGACCCGGCCCAGAGCCGCCCGGACGATCCCACCGGCCTCTCCGGAGCCCCGCTCGGGGTGCTCAAGGAGAGCTACGTGACCGGCTTCTATGCGGTCGGGAACCGCGACGGCCGCTTCGAGGAGGGCACCGATCCGGGACCCGAGGAGGGCCCCCAGACCACCAGCGCGTGGTACGCACGCGCTCAGGCGGGGGACCCCTACCCCAAGAGCGATCCCGTAGTGGCGGCGCTGGTGCGAGGGCTCACGGTCTTCCGCTCCGCCTACTACCAGGACCGGGCGTGGCGGGCGCAGGTAGGCCGCCGCGAGGTGGCGATCTTCGCGATCCAGGGGTGGACGGATACCCTGTTCCCGGCCGCCGAGGCCTTCAGGGAGTTCCTCTACCTCAAGGGGCTCGATCCCAGATGGCCGGTGGAGGTGGCGCTCGGCGACGTCGGGCACAGCCTCGCCACCAACCCGCCGGCCGCGTGGCACGAGCTCAACCACCGGGCGTGGAGCTTCCTGCAGGCCAACATCGACGGCAGCCATCGCCAGAGCACGACCGTTGCCAGCCTGCGGACGACCTGCGGCGAGCACCCGACTTCCGCGATCACCGCCCCCACCCCCCAGGGCCTGGCGCGCGGGACGCTGTCGGTGCGCTACCCGACGGGAAGCACCGTGTCCCCGGTGGCACAGGCCGACCCGGACGACGTCACCACCGATCCGATCGTCGGCCCCGAGCTGACCGGGGGCGATCACTGCCGCGTCAGCAGTGCCCCCAGCGCGCCCGGACGCTACACGGGGCTGTCCCGGCCGCTCGCGCGCAGCATCCGCTACGTGGGGCCCGGCCGCGTCGAGGTCCCCTACACGCTGTCGCCCGGCGCCACGACCGCCGAGCTGGCGGCGCGCGTGTGGGACGTCGCACCCTCGGGGCGGGCCGTGCTCGTGACACGCGGCATCTACCGGATCGACACCACGGCCGGGGATCCCGCCTCGGGAACCCTTGCGCTCCCGCTCTTCGGCAACGATTGGCGCTTCGCGGCCGGCCACCGGATCCGGCTCGACCTCACCCAGGTCGACTCGCCGACCTTCAGGCCGAGCAACCCCCCGAGCACGATCGCCCTGCACCGGCCCACCCTGGTCCTGCCGACCCGGTCCGCCGGCGACCTGAGCCTCGCAGGCGGGGGGGCACCGTGATCCCGCGGAGCTTGCAGGGAAGGCGCGCCGAAGGTCCAACCCCATAACCGAGATCGATGCCTGTGCCGGCCGACGAGGGAGTGATGCATGCGCCGTCTCCTAGCCATACCCGTAGCCAGTGCCCTGCTGGCGGGCGCCCTCGTACCCGCCCTGGCCTCGCAGCCGCCGTCGGGCACCGTCACCGTGCCGACCTCGGGCGGCCAACGCGATGCCGACTCGTGGACCGGCACGATCCCCCCGGGAACCAACCCCACCAGCAGCTGCTCCGGGTTCGAGGACGGCGCCGACGAGCACGACGTCACCGTCAAGGTCCCCGCCGGTACCTACGACAAGGTCGAGGCGACCTTCGCCTTCTCGATCTCGTGGGATCCGGCGTCGTCGGATGAGACGACCTCAGACGAGATCCTCACGGTAGAGAGCTCTACCGGCAAGGAGCTCGGCTCGTCCGACGGCGGCTCCACCACCGAGAAGGTCGTGCTGCGCAACCTGCGCCCCGGCACCTACAAGGTCTTTGCATGCGGGTTCGCCAACATCCTGCCTCAGCCCTACAAGGGCAAGGTCGTGGTCACCACCCGCGCGCGCAACCGGCAGGGCAACCTGCCTTCGGGCCCGACCCACGGTCTGCGCTTCGGGGCGGCGACCACCGCCGACCTGCAGCGAGACGAGGCCGAGCCGCTGGTCGAGGTGGCCAAGGACGGCCACGTCTACACCTGCGGACCGACCGGGTTCTCCAACGCCGCGGACTACGCGCAGGTGTCGACCGATCACGGCGATCAGTTCCACCTCCTCGGGACCCCGCCGCGCGGCCAGCAGGGAACTGGCGGCGGCGGCGATTGCGGCATCGCCCTCGGAACCGCCCGCAACACCCAGGGCAACTACCAGTACGCCTACGCGGGTCTTGGCCCCCTCACCGGGTTCTCCACCGCCACCTCGCCCGACAACGGCCACAGCATCACCCCGGGCGGTCCGCCGATCCAGGGCGGGGCCACGAGCGAGGGCGGCGGTGCCGACAGGCAGTGGCTTACCTTCGTGGGAGCGAGCAAGGTGCTGCTGATCTACAACCAACAGGAACCGCGCAACGTCGTCGTTCTGAACTCCACCGACGGCGGCCTCACCTACAGCCCGGACGCGGTCGTAGCGGCGCACGATCCCGAGTTCCCGGGCCCCATCCACTACGACGGCAGGCACAACCTCGTGTACTTCGCATGGACCGCCCAGGTAGGCAGCGCCTACTACGTCAACCTGGCGGTGAGCCACGACAAGGGCACGACGTGGCAGGACTGCGTGGCGGTCAAAGGGCCTGCAGACATGTCTACGTCGTTCCCCGTGGCCGACAACGACCGGCAGGGAAACCTCTACATCGCCTACACCGAACAGAAGAACTATCACACCTATCTCGTGACCCTGAGACAGGACGAGATCAAGAACTGCAAGGAACCGACGTCCGACTACCCGACCCACAACCCCGGTTTCTCCGCTCCGCTCGTGATGGACAGGGGCAAGGTCAACACGACCGTGTTCCCGTGGCTTACGGCCGAGGGCAAGCCCGGGCGCGTGGCGGTCGCCTTCTACGGCACCCGTAGCGACGGCGATCCCAACAAGGGCACCTTCAAGGCGTCGTGGGACGTGTACGTATCGCAGTCCCTGAACGCGCTCGCCCCGGATCCCGACGTCGCCCAGGTCAAGGTCACTACCCACCCGTTCCACTTCGGCTCGATATGCCTCGAGGGACTGGGCTGCGATCTCAGCCACCCCCCGGGCGACCGCAGCCTCGCCGACTTCTTCGCGATCGACTACAACCGGGCCGACGGACGCCTCTACGTCGTCTACAACCGCACCAACAAGAAGCCCGGGGAAGCGGCCGGTCACGTGGCCACGCCGATGGTTGCGAGCCAGATCGGGGGGCCGAGCAACGGCGGTGGCCGGATCGACGTCGACCGGCGCATCGTCACCACCAAGAGGCGGGATCCCACCGGCGATGCGCTGGCGAGCTACTCGTCGTGGGGCGACACCGCGCATCCGACCAACGAACCGGCCGCCGATCTTACCCGGGTCTCTGTCGGCCCGGCCGTCGATCCTCGCACCGGCACGCCCCTGTCCGGCGGCGGGGTGACCGTGAGGATGCACGTTGCCGACCTGTCCGACGCGGCGTTGCAGCAGGCGATGTCGGATACGCTATCGGGCTCGTTGCTGTGGATCTTCCGCTTCACCAACGGTTATCAGGATGCGGGAGCCAGTGCCCGCTACGACACCGCCAACGGCTTCACCTTCGGATTCAACGACTATTCCACGGGGCAGACGCCGTGCGCGGGCACCGCCGGCCAGCAGGACGGTGACAAGTGCGTGATCTACCCGGGTGACAAGCGGATCCGCGGCCACGTGTCGCAGAGCAGAGGGGACATCACGCTCACGATCCCGCTGCGCTACCTCAAGGCCCTCGAGGGCTCGGAAGGTCCGGGCCGGGTTCCCGACCAGGTGCCGGCGACGATCGGATCGCGGCTCTACGATGCGGCGGCGTTCTCGGTGGGCAACGCAAGCGCCGACCCTTCGACCCAGTCGTTCATGTACCCACTGGACAACACGCCTGCCTTCGATCTGCGGATTCGGCAGGCGAAGTTCTCCAGCAAGCTGTGCGATTCACGCAACGCCCTGCGCGGCAGCCCGGGCAGAGACGTGATCGAGGGTACGAGGCACGACGACATCATCTGCGGCTTCGGAGGGGCCGACACCCTCGTGGGCCACGGCGGCAACGACATCATCATCGGCGGTAGCGGTGCCGACACCCTCAAGGGCGGATCGGGCCTGGACACGCTGATCGGCGGAGCGGGTCGAGATACCGCACGCGGTGGCAGCGGGCGCGATCTGCTGATCGGGAAGGGTGGCAACGACGTGCTGATCGGAGGCTCCGGGGCCGACACGGTCAAGGGCAACCGGGGCTGGGACACGTTGCGGGGCGTGGATAACGGTGACAGCCTGCAGGGGGGCCGGGGCAACGACTCGATCCTCGGAGGTAGGGGCGACGACGTTCTGCGCGGCTTCACCGGGGCAGATCTCCTGGACGGCGGCGGCGGTCACGATATCTGCTATCCGGGGGCCGGCCGGGACCGCACCCGAAGCTGCGAGGGCTGATGCGGTCGTGCACCGGCGTCCGCTCGCGTGGGCGGGCCGCCGCGTGCAGGGTTCCCGCCGTCCCGGTCGTCGTGTTGTCCTACGGACCGGTTCGGTACGAGGAGGTGCGCGCTGCGCTCGGGAGGCCTGCATTCTGCCGGGGGCAGCGCGACCGCGACCGTCCTGCTCGCGTCCGTGGGCCATGCGGGATCCTCTCGAGCGCAAGCGGGATGCCTTCGTTACCAGGCTGGCGCACATGTGAGGAGGACGCCCGGCACGGGATCAGCTAATGCTCCTCCTGCCCGCGAACAAGGGAGCCTGCGAGTCTCAGCTCGGTTGGATAGCGTGGCGGCGATGAGCCAGCGCTATCTGCGCCCCGGATGGGTGACCACGAACGTGCTGAACCGGGCGGTCGCCGGGCTCGCCAGGCTCGGGATCGGCGTGTGGGGTGCGTGCATCCTCACCGTGCGCGGTCGCCGTAGCGGCCGGCCCCGCTCGACGCCGGTCAACGTGCTCACCCATCGCGGAGCCAGATACCTCGTGTCGCCGCGTGGGACGACCGAGTGGGTACGCAACCTGCGCGCCGCCGGCGAAGGTGAGCTGCGGTCGGGGCGCAGCGTGCAACGCTTCACCGCCACAGAGCTGAGCGACGCGGAGAAGCCCGAGGTCCTGCGCGCTTACCTGCGACGGTGGCGCTGGGAGCTAGGTGCCTTCTTCGAAGGGGTCGGTGCAGATGCTTCCGACGAGGAGCTGCTGAGGATCGCTCCCAACCATCCCGTCTTCCGCATCGACTGAGGTGGTGACGCCGCCGCGTCATCGCTTGGAGTGGCGGTGATGCGCAGACAGCCGGACGTGATAGCCGCTGCGGCAGCGGCGCACCAAGGACGAGCGCGCCGAGCGTGCTTCGCGACGGTCGTGGCTGAAACGTGCATCGAGCATCCGCCTCACGCCCGCCAGGAGTCGGTGGTCTCCGGTGCGCCGGGCCTGGGCGCGAGCGCGCCGCAGATCGGTGAACGCCACCAGGGCCTTGTCATGGTGTAGGACGCGTCGGATCAGCTGGCACGCATGCACGCCGTGCGGGTCGGGGGGCGGGGGCGCGGGGCGGCCTGCTGGCCGCACGAAGCGAGCAGCACGATCATGATCCCGGCGATGGTCCTTGCGGCGAGGCGCATCGAACCCCTCCTCGGCATCGGGTTGGGGATGTGGGATCGGGCGGGTTCCGGGCGCTCAGCGCCAGCTGAGGTGGCGACATCTCCCGCAGGGCACCGCATCTCCCGCAGGGCACCGCGGGTCAGCCTAGCAGCACCCTAGGCGGCGGTGAAGAGCCGGGTCGGGCCCTGGTGGGTCATGCGCCCGTTGAGGACGAAGAAGTCACTTCGGCCGTCGCGGTTGAGGTCCACGGATTCGACCGTATCGCGGCATCCGTGCGAGGCTGTCCCCAGTGGCGGGAGCGTCTGAGAGCTGGACGAAAGCGCCACTCCGCCAGCGCGCTCTAAGGGTTCGTCGCGGAGCTGAAGGAGACGCGGTTCGCCTGATCGACGGCGGGCTCCCGGTGCACGTCCCGAGACGGCCACGCTTCAGACCTGCCGGAAGCTGTGGGTGACGGTCTGCTCCACGATCCGGATCGAGGTGCCCTTGATCTGGGCCAGATCGGGGATCCGTCGGTTGAACCGCCCCGGGTTTGGTGAGGCTCCTGAGCTTGGGAGGATGAGGGCCATGCCAAATACCGGGGATACCCGAAAGCGATTCGTGAGCGAGCCGTAAGGCTCGTGTTCGAGCACCAAGACGACTATCCGGCGCAGTGGTCAGCGATCCGCCCGATCGCGCAGAAGTCGTATCCCGCGACGGCCACGGACTGCTCGTCGTCCAGGGCCTGCCCAGCCCACCCTCTCAGCAGACCTATCAACTGTGGTTCATGAAAGGCAGACAGCCTGTCGGGGCCGAGACCTTTGATACCAGCGACGGCCTCACCGTTAAAGAGCTGCGAGGCTCGCCCCGCGGCTACACGGGGGTCGCGGTCACGGTGGAACCTGCAGGAGGCTCGCGCCGGCCGACCTCGGCTCCGATCCTGTCGTCCTGACCTCAACCCGGGTGCTGGGTCTCGATCCCACGCGATCGATCCGGAGATGCCATCACCGCCGAACCATCGGCATGAGCATCGTCCGGAGTCCCCGAGCGCAACCCTTCTGCCGTCTCCTCTCGCCTACGGCCGTCCTCACGCCCGGCCCACACGGCCGGAGGGCGAGAGCCCCGCCCGAAGGATGAGCTTTCAGGCCCCTGACAGACATCAGCACGAGGAGAGGACATGTCAGAAGCTACCGATAAGCTTGTTCGGGCGCTCGAACTGGAACACGACAGGGCGCCGGTCTCCACACGGCGTCAGTTCATGGGAGGCGCGCTGGCGACCCTAGGGTCGATGGGCTTGCTCTCGGTCGTCGGGACCGCCAGCGCTCACGAGGCGCCGAAGCACAACACCGCCGCGAACATCCTCACCGTCGCCACCACCGCAGAGGTGCTCGCGACGATCGTCAACACCGTGGGTTTCCACCGGCACCTCGGCGGCGATGCGGTCACGCAGAGGAACATCAAGGCAGCCGCGCGCGAGGAGCTGGTGCACTACCGAGTCTTGAGGAAGCTCGGGGGCAGGCCGGCCACCAAGAGGATCTGGGTCCCGGACGCAGTCTTCGCCAGCCGCAAGAACCTGCTCAACACGTTGCAGGTCGGCGACCAGATCTTCGTCAACGCCTACCTGGTCGCCACAGAACACTTCGGTTCGACCGGCCGAGGACAGCTCGCCATAACGACGGCGCAGTTCATGGGGGTCGAGGCGGTCCACCGCGCCTTGGCGCGCCAGTCGCTCGGTCTGCTGGGCAACGACCGAGTGTTCATGAAGGAACATCAGGTCGAGCGGGCTCCGGGTGCACCCAACCGAGGTCAGAAGGGCTTCGAGGACATCACGGTCGCAGTCAAGCAGCTCGAGGAGGCAGGATTCGGGTTCGGGAGCCCCGGGGCTCAGCCGGGCCGCTTCTACCATTTCGACGAGGTGAGCAAGAGAACACCTACCGATCCAGATCTCAACACGTTCCGTCCGGACATCCTCCTGAAGGAATAGTCCGACGCCCGCAAGAGGGGCGCGCCGTGAGCGCGCCCCTCTGCGGTGCTCGCGCGTCTGCGGGCGCGTCCGAACCTAGTGGGACTCCATCGCATCGAGACGGACGATCCGGTGGGCCGCCAGGGGCTCGCACCCTGCCCGCCGGATCAAAGGTGCGGTGCTCAAAGCCCATTTCACAGGGAGCTCGATGCATATATCGGGGAGCTGGTGATCGCCTTGCCTTTCGAAGGCCGCGGTGTCGGTCGCAGATTGGTCGCTGCCGCGGAGGACCGGGCCGTTGATCAAGGTCTTAGTCGAGCGACGCTGGATATCGCGCGCACAACAGCCAGGCTCGGTTCTTCTACGAAGCCTCGGCTAGGACTATGAGCACGTCCGCCTAGCCGAGCCGTCGAGTCCCTGACCCCTTCCCATAATTTCGAGGATCTCCTAGGCCTCACGGTTGGCAGCGTGGAGGAGATCGACCTGTGTGTCTCCACGGATGGCGATATGGGAGTAGTGCCTGAGATGCAACCCTCTAGGCACCTGTGCCGCGCCGAAGCAGCCGCCCCTAAGCGTCCTGGCTAGCCTACGCTTCAACTCACTCGCACACGCCTGTGGGGTACCAGCGCATGTCTTTCCCCTGCTGCAGAATCGGGTCGTTCGTGTCCGTTCTCTATCCCCTCTGTGCCATTTCGTCCCGTTGTTTGCGCGTAGCGGGGGTGATAGCTTGACGTTGGGACCGGGGGTGGACTGGAAGGGGTGGTCGTTCATGAACGGGATGTCAAGACGAGCCTTTCTCAGGTCGGCGGCCGGCGGTGCCGCTGGTGCTGCCGCTGCTGCAGCCCTTCCCGGCGCAGTCGCCTTTGCCTCTTCGGCTCCGCTTGACGGCCACGAGCGAACTCCGCGGGAGCCTGTTGTGGCCTACATCGACACCAGCCGTGGGCCGGAGGTGAGGGTCATGGTAGGGGAGCGGGAGATCTTGCATCGTGACCCTGACCTCGTCCGCAGGCTCCTTCGCGCCGCGCGCTGACCCTACCGGCCCCTCCGTACTCAGAGGTGATGAATGTCCTCTCATCGTGAAGCGCCCGGGATCTCCAAGGATCCGGTCGCCGACAACACCGATGTCTACGCCTTCGTCAGCCCCGATCGTCCCGACACCGTCACCATCATCGCCAACTACATCCCGCTCGAGTATCCGCCGGGAGGACCGAACTTCTTCGAGTTCGGGGACGACGTCGCCTATGAGATACACATCGATAACGACGGCGACGGCCGCCCCAACGTCACCTACAGGTTCCGCTTCGAGACCGTGGTCCGTAACCCCGAAACCTTTCTCTACAACACCGGCCCGATCGAGTCGCTGGACAGCCCCAATTGGAATCGGCGCCAGTTCTATCGAGTCATAAAGCAGACGCCTCAGGGCCAGAACGAGATCGATCACTCCCTGCCGTGCCCCCCATGCAACATCGGGCCGCGCTCCACCCCTAACTACGAGGGTTTGGCGGCGGCTGCCGTCCGGTCGCTGCCCGGGGGAGTGAAGGTGTTCGCGGGGCAGCGCAACGACGGCTTCTACGTCGACCTCGGCTCCGTCTTCGACCTCCTCGATCTGCGCCCCTTCCAGAACCTCCACCTCATCCCGAGCCCGGCAGCGCGCGGGGTCGACGGCCTGCGTGGCTTTAGCGTGCACACGATCGCCATGCAGATTCCCAAGTCACACCTGGCCCGCGGCGGGGGCCGGGTCACCGACCCCTCCAACGCCCGGGCCGTGATCGGGGTGTGGGCGTCCGCCAGCCGCAGGAAATCCTCGATCCAAGAGCGGGATGGGCGGGTGGTGCACGCCGGGCCCTGGGTCCAGGTGTCCCGCCTGGGAAACCCGCTGTTCAACGAGGTCATCGTGCCGCTGGGCGATAAAGACGAGTGGAACGCGCTGCCACCGTCGGCGGATTCGCGCTTTGCCAGGTACGTGCTCCATCCCGAAGTCGCGTCCCTGCTCCCGGTGCTGTATCCGGGGGTGTTTCCGCACCTCGCGTCGCTGCGGGCGCCGCGCCGAGACCTCGAGGCCATACTGCTAACTGGGTTGCCGCCGGGGATCGTTCCCGGCTTCCAAAACTACACCGGGGCCACGCTCGCCGACGAGCTCCGCCTCAACATGGCGATCCCGCCAGCATCTGAGCCGAACGTGTTCGGGATCCTAGGGGGCGACCTCGCCGGTTTTCCCAACGGCCGCCGCCCCCAGGACGATGTCGTGGCCGTTGAGTTGCGGGCGATTGCCGGTGCGACCTATCCGCTGATCGAGCCCTCCTTCACTCCCGACGCTGCCGCCTCGAAGCTCACCGATGGGACCAGCCCCAGGTCAAACCCGGTCCCATTCCTCGATCGCTTCCCCTACCTAGGAACGCCGATCGACGGCTTCCACACTCAGCCGCCGCGATGACTGTGGCCGACGGCGGGGACCACACCAGAGGCGACCAGCGGGTCAGTGCCGTGCTGTCCATCGGTTCCGGGGCCGGGGCGCTGCTGGTGGATGCGCCGCCGCGGCTACTTGGGGCGGAGATCGAGGTCGTCTTCCGGCCCACGGGGCGGCGCGATCACGCGGTCGTGGAAGAGTGGGCCGCGCACGGTGCCGCGCGGTCCGTCGCTCTCTTCCCCGAGCTTGCTCCCGGGCCCTACGAGGTGCTGGGGGCCGATTCCCACGTGGTTGCTGTCGTTCATGTGGTTGAGGGCGCTGTGGTCACGACCCACATGCCGCAACCTTGAACAATGCCGGCCGGCCGGTCGCAGGCATATGCCTCTGCCGCTGTCAGGCCCTATACGTGCTTGAAGAGGGAATGTCCGGGTTTCCACCGCCAGCTGGCAGAGAACCGCGACAGAAATTCCGGCCCAGCGTAGGACTTTGCTTATGTGGGGGTGATAGCTTCCTCTCGTCGATCGCGGAGAGGACGAACCGATGGCCGTTGCAGTTGAGACATTTTTCCGTGGTGCAACGCTCGACCAGTACGATCAAGTCATCCGAGCTATGGGGTTCAGTCCCGGAGGCCCTGGGGCGCCGGGCGGACTCTTCCACTGGGTAACCGGCACAAAGGACGGGGTACGGATCGTCGACGTTTGGGAGACAAGGGAGCAGTACGAGCGGTTCGCCGAGGAGCAGATCGGGCCGCTGAGCCAGGAGGCCGGAGTTCCAGGCCGGCCCGACGTCACCTTCTACGAGGTTCACAACTACCTGACGGCAGGATAGAGGCGCGTTCGTGCTCCGGCCAGCGATACTGCTTCGGGGTCTTTCGGCTCTGATCTAACAGGCTGTAGTAGTGCCGGGCTGGGCGAAAGCGCGAAGAAATGTCTCGGCTTGAGCAGGGTCCGCCGGCCGGCCGGCTCTAGGATGACCGTCGTCATGGCGGACAACCTCGAGGCCGCCGCGGCCGAAGTGGACCGGCTCAGCCGCCTGCTCGCCCGAGATCCGCGACTACAGCTATGCCAAGGACGACTTCAAAGAAGCGTCGCTCATTGCCGAACTCGCCGCCCAGCTTCACTTCACCGAGGCTCGGCTGCGGGACCCTTTGTTGCAGATGATGAGCTCGCTCGCGTACGAATGGTTCGACCTAGTCGAGCTGCGCTCGCGCTCCCGCCAGGAAAAAAATGGGCTCTCACCTCGACGTCGTCCCGACTATCCCGTGTTCAACTTGCTCAGCCTCGCCCCCAGAGAGTCCTGGCCGGCGATCCCGATCCAATCAGGATCGCGGCGTTGTCGTTCGAAAGACTTCGTCGCAGAGACGCGGTTGGCATACGACGGCGGGGTCTGAGTCACTCCACATTGAGGCGGATTCACGAGGCGGCGCAAGGATCCTGGGCCTCGGCAGCCGCGCCGCCGCTCCCCGGCGCCGAAATTCATCCCGTCGCTTCTTGCGACGGCGCAGCTCGATCAGTTGTGCCGCTTGAGGCAGCGACAGATGCTCGAGCGTTTCGGCAAGGGCTCGATGCCTTTGCGACTCAGCTCGTGGAGGATCCTGCGAGGTCCCCAGGAGACGTGGAGGTGGGTCGCCAGGGGATCGAACCCTGAACCTACGGATTAAGAGTCCGTTCCTTCGCTATTTTCGACGCTTGTCGAGGCTTTGCGGAATGGTGCATCGTCGCAGGTCACACGCCGAGTTCGCCCCCGCACGACTTGGCATCGGTTCGCGCCATTTTGTGTCGCGCGCGTGTCGAAATCGTGTCGCGGCAGACGAGAGCTGTCATCGGATACCCCTCTGTTAAATGTGGGACGAGCTGGCACACCTTGATGACGGCGTGCGGCTGTCCTCCCGCCAGCGTTGTAACGTGGGCCTCGTCGACAGGTGGTTGGAGCCCGACGGATTCGCGACTCTCCGGTCGCGCCGTTTGCCGGGATACCGATCCGGCTAAAAGGGCGAGAACTCTGAGCTTATCCTGCGGGCAACGTGGATGGATTGGCCGCCGATCAGTTTCTGGCCACAGCCGGAGCTCTCGGGCGGTTCTTCAGATCGACTGACGGTACCCGAAGAACTCGTGGTCCTCGTTGTAGCCGCCGTAGCCGCCGCCGACCTCCGAGAAGTGGGCCACGAAGTCAATCCCGGCGATCCACTTCACTTGCTTGAAGCCGAGTTGCAGCTCGTTCCGCAGGCGAAGCGGCGCACCGTGACCGTAAGAGAGGGGCTCATCGTTCATGTCGTAGGCGAGCATGCTCAGCTGATTTCGCATCTGTTCGATGGGGTGGGCGTCGTAGTAGAGCCCACCGTCCGGTCCGTCGCCGAGCGAGTAGAAGACGACCCACCGGGCTTCGGGCATCGGTCGCACCAAGTCAAGGATCGTCGCCATCGCTACGCCGGACCATTTCGCCACGCCCGACCATCCTTGGATGCAGAAATGCTGCGTGATCTGCTCGTGGCGGGGGAGCGCGCGCACCTCTTGAAGCGTCAGTTCGACCTCGTTCTCTACAAGGCCGTGAATCCGCAGGCGGTAGTCGTCGAATCCAGAGTCGAAGAGCCGCCGGTACTCCTTGGTCTGCGGAAACGCACCGTTGTGCCAGAAGTACGGAGAGAGATGTCCCGCTCGCTGTACTCCCCCGGATCCGCGTCGACGTGTTCGAATAACCGCTGCGCCGGCCCGACTAACGCAAACCCGAGCCGCTGGATCAGGCGAGGGCGTCTGAGCGTGAGCGGGGTGGCGGCGACCCAGGCGATGACCACGGCGACCATAGAGGCAGCAAAGACGCCGAAGCCAAGCCAGCTCCCGCTGTTGCGTGCCGTGTAACCCATGTTCAGGTTGCGCAACAGCCCGGTGGTGAAGACCAAGGTCGTGTGGAGGAGGATGAAGAGCAGGAACCAGCACAGCACGAAGAAGTGCACCGACCGCGCAACCTGGATGCTGAGCACCTTGCTGATGCTCTTGAACCTCGTGGAGAGTGCTGGGGACATCCCGAGCCCGGTGAGGAGCGCGAGCGGCGCGGCAACGAAGATCGTGACGAAGTAGGCAAGCTGCTGCAGGCCGTTGTATGCGATCCACGCGCTCTCGTGCGGCCACTGCAGCGAGAGGTATTGGATCAGTACAGACGCCGCATTCGGGAACACGGCCCAGGACGTGGGCACGACACGGTGCCACTGCCCCGTCGCGAACAGCAGCGCGTAGAATGCGGTCCCGTTGAGGAGCCACAGCACGTCGGATCCGAGGTGCCACCAACGGGCCAGCCCAATCGAGTGACGGAGGCCGGGGAGCCCGAGGTGCTTGGGCATCGTCACGGAGTCCTGCTTGGCGGTCCACAGCGGGTCCTCGGGGACCGGCTTCTGGAAGCGGAACCAGTCGCGCCCGGGTGTGCAGTGGCGAGTCCAGTACAAGCGGGGATGGTCGGCCAGGATCTGGATCCCAGCGCGGATGATGAACACCATCAGCAGCAGGTTCAGGAAGTGGGTCACGCCGACCCAGACGGGCAGCCCGGGGTGCGCCCGCTCACTCGCGGTGATGACGGTCCCCGGATAGCGGGCAATAAATCGGGCCACAGCGGGAACGTGCCGCAGCCCCTGCGCCGCGGCCACCGCGACGATAAGGAGCGCGAATCCAATAGGGACGAGCCAGAGGAGGTTCAACCACTTGCTCCGCCCGATCCGGACGCGGGGAGCGACCCCGCCGGCCGCCGGTAGCGATCCCGCCCACCGGTCAGGGTCGATCGCGTCCTCGCCCTTGCTCAGCCGCTCCCGGTAGCTGACCAGCGCCTCGGGCGACGTGGTCGTGGCGGAACCCGGTGGGTCCGGCTCGTCTCGTCGAACCGCAGTCACGTCGGCGAGTGTAGCCTCGACCGCCGTGTTCGATACCCGGCGGATAGGTGAAAGATCCTTATGTGAGTCTCGCCGGTGGGAACGGCGAACCTGCGCTACCGCGCGTCCGATGACCTCCACGATGCTCACTTGGCCACGGCGCGGGCCGCACGCAGGCGCACCATTGAAGGCGGACAGTCGATTGGGTTGGTCCTGCTGTGCGAAGGGGCCGACCACCGGCGCGGACGGTCAACTCGCGATCAGCACGTTCTGCCTAGACTCGGTGGCGCCACCGACAACCCCGGAAGCGCTTTGGGAAGATCCGATCCTTTGACCGGGCCATGGGCTGAGACCTACGGGCGCCCATCCTTTGGGGGGTCGCGGTGGGAATCTTCCAGGCGGCCTCGCCGGTCGGCTTCTGGTGGCTGGATCCAGCCCTGGTGTGGTGATCAGGCTGGTGATAATCGCATCGATCTACGTCGGATTCGTGGTCGCCGCCTCCGCCCGTCATCCAGCGCGTGGCTCAAGTCAGATGACGCCGCGACCATATCCAGGTGGATGCGGCCCCCGCGCCGAACACTCGCCAGGGATGCGCGCTCATCCATAAGGTGGCGCGAAGCAATCGCCGAAGACGGGCCGCCGTTCGGACTGCGGCCGGTGGCGATGGCGCCTGCCCCCAATCCATCGAACGAAGATGCTCTATGAAGCCCCGCTCCACACATCCCTCGAGGCTGTGGATGTACAGGTCGTTGGTCCATCGACGGGCGGGGATGAGGTCCCGCTGCAGCTCGTCCCAGCTCAGCGCCGGCACTCGAGGATGGCCGGGGATGTCGGGCGCACCGCCGGTGCTGCCCACAGCGATGGCTTGAGCCTCGGGCCCGTAGCTCCAGATAAGGCCCGGCCCGAGGGAACGCATGAACGAGGAATACAGCATCCACACCTCGTGGTCAGGCGGTGAAGTAGTAGCCCTCGTCGAAGGGCAGGAGCGGGATGGCCACGACCGGGATGCCTGCGCCGTTCAGCTGCCGCACGACCGCGGCTCGTTCGGGGCTGAGATCCGAGAGCATGAGGGCGATCCGAGCAGGGAGGGCGTGTAGATCGGCCAGGACGGATCCATCGGCGAAGAACTCCGTCAGCCAGAGACGCGCTCAACTCACATGCGAAATGTCAATCGAGCAGGTTTGATGGGGTCCGCCTCCCTTAGCGGTCACAGCACACCGGTCTGTTCGGCCCGGTCTCTGATCCCGCGGAGCATTCTCTCGCTCATCGCGAAGCTGATTACTGCAACGGGTTCGACGAGCAGTGGTGCCCACCAGCGGGTGTAGGCGTACCGCTCCCGGACCAGCAACCTGGTGGTTCCATCGGGCTGCTCGCACAGCACGAAAGCCCAGGTGAAGTCGTAGGGCGGCGAGGTATTCCCCATTGGAACAGCCCCATGAAGAACAAGCGATCGCCCCCGCTCCAGAGCCGCCACTCGCAGTCTCACCTCCGGATGGAGCTTGACCTCGTCTCCGACCGCGACGTCCTGCCACCCCGGAACGATGCGATCCGCGCTATGGATGTCGCAGCCGACCAGGTTCTCGAGGAAGTCGTAGCTGTAGAAGCCGCCCTGCCCTTGTCCCAGCTGGGCGATCCATGGCCACACCCGGTCGGCCAAGGCACGGACCGTGATGGCACGCGTTGCGGTGAGACCGGGGTCGGAAATGAGATCATCCCCGGCTAGCGGCGCGTCGAACTCCTGGTCGGTAGCGCCCCACCGGAGCTGGCGGGGCCTAACCTGGAGGATGTAGGCGGCTAGCCCCGCCCCGACAGCGGCCACGCCGGCGGCTGGACGTCTCATTGGGTCCCTTGCGCCCATCCAGTCTCATGTCCGTACGAAACGAGTAGGGCGGGCGAGAGAGGGGTCGCGCGGAGGACGGTCCGATCGGCTGTGAAAAGCCGTTCTGCGTGTCTGGTCATATCGTCTTACGGAGAGCAGAAGTCCGGGGATCATGCCGGAGACGCCGGATGAGCGCGGGTCCTACGACCATCCAGATCGGGACCAATCCCCACAGCTGCCCGGCGGCGAAGTTGTAGTTGTGAATCAGGCTGGCGACAGAGTCGCCGGCAACAAAATGGCCGAAGCCGAACTCGAACGCGATGGTCAACACCGCCCAAACGACTCCAACCTGCCACGCCACGGCGAAAGAAGGTAGAGGCCGGCGCGTCTGCAGCCACCGCATGTACAGGGCGAGGAAAAAGATCAGGGTCAACGTCGACAGCTGATGGGCGCGGTAGTCAACGAGCGGCCGCATCACCAGTTCCCGCAACGTAGCGTTGGCAAGACCGATACCTGCCGCCCCCACCCAAGCCCATCCCCAGGTACGCCAGACGGGATCTGGGCGGCCCTTGCGAGAGACATCTTCCTGCCTCGATCCGTGAGCGAGGGTCGGCGTCCCTCGTTGCGCCATGCTCTCCATCCGGCTCACCTCCGTCACAGCTGAAAGTTCTTCTTTCGCCTTATTCACCCGCAAGCCGAGGACTGGATGCAGAGCCACATGGTCCACCCGGAGGGGGCCATTGCGCTCTAAAGCCATCCCCCTCACCGGGAGCAAGATTCAAATAACAAGGAGGCAGGAAGATGCTGGCGATACCGCCCAAGCGGGGAACGCAAGACACGAAGCGCAAGCCGCGTTTGGGGCGAGCCTGGATCGAGCGGGGGCTAGCTATGAGCGGGGGCGGTGCCGTAGATCTCTACTGGCTCCCACTGGGAGCTGGAGGGCACTTCGTACGCCTTAACGGGCGAATGTACGAGTCCATCAAGGCGCGCCAGCAGCACCGTCCCCCGGCCGACCTCTACCACACGGCGCTCGTGGTGACCGTGCCCGAGGGTCGCTACGTGATTGAGGACGCGTGGCCCATCCCGGACGACGACAACACCGATCGGGGCGTCGTCCTCGAAGGTCCTGTCTTCAGCCGCCGCCTCGGGCTCTTCCGGCTCTTCCGCTACGAGGTCCGTCGCTGGAAGGACGGCAAGATCGCGGACGCAGACTACGCGGTGGAAAGCCCGCTCGCGGTCAGCGAGGATGCCGCCGTCGCCCGACGCATCCTGGATCTGCTTCCCGGCCTGCCGGTCGGGACGTGGGGGCGAGACGAGGCCCACCTGGGGGACATGTGGAATTCCAACTCTGTCATCGCCTGGGCCCTGCAAGTGGCGGGAGTGGACGCGGCAAGCATCATCCCTCCTCGAGGGGGCCGGGCTCCAGGCTGGGCGAGCGGCATCGCCGCCGCGAACGGCCACCACACTTCTCGGCGCCAAGCAGCGGCAGCTCTTTCCGGTTTTGGCACGACGCCCCAGAGGCTCGGGACATATATGGATGCCTGGGTACCGGCCTCGAGACTCCGGAGGAGGGCCTCGCACTAGCACATGCCACCGGAGACGATGTGGACGCGGGGTGATTACGACCCCTCGCCTGGGAGCTCTTTGAGGGCCGAACCGGCTGCCCGGACGCTAGCCCGTTCCCGGAGTGGCGCACGCCGCTCACCGACCCAGCGGGGGGCCGGCTTCCCCGGTGAGATCAGATCAGCTGCAGGATCCCGAGCATGACGACCGACACGGCGACGAGGATGATGGCTGCGGCCGTGGCCCAGGAGCCGATGGTCCCCAGGCGCGCCTCGCCCATCAGCGCCCGGTCCCGAGCCAGGGCGCGCAGGAACGGAAGCACCGCCAACAACAACACCGCGTTGAGGACCTGGGATCCGAACAGGATCGTGATCAAGGGAGCACCCGGCACGATCACCAAAGCGGCACTTAGCACCACCGCTAAGAAGAAGATCCCGTAGAACAGCGGTGCATCTCGCACCCGATCGTCGATATCTGCCGGCCGCTCCAATGCCTCGGCCACCGAGTACGCGGTCGACAGCGGCACTATCGCCGCGGCCAGCAGGGCGGCTCCGACGAAACCGACGCCAAAGAGCCCCGCCGCCAGCGAACCGGCCACCGGACGCAGCGCCTCGGCGGCATCGCTGGCATCGTGGATGTGCACGCCGAGGGGATGGAGGGTGGCCGCGCAGGCGACGACCACAAATGCGCCGATCACCCCGGTCATCACCGCTCCGGTGACGACGTCGATGCGCTCGTAGCGCAGCTGGGCCAGGGTGAGCCTCTTGTCGACGACGTAGGACTGGACAAAGGTCAACCCCCACGGCGCCAGCGTGGTGCCGAGACAGGCAACAGCGGCGAGGAGCCCGGCCCCGGTGCCCGGCAGTGAGGGCATGAACGTGCCCCGAGCCACCGCTCCCCAGGCGGTGTGGGCGAGGTAGCCGGCGGCGACGTAGGCAACAAAGACGGCGCTGAGCGCGAGCAGTAGGTGCTCGATGCGACGGAACGAACCCCGCACGACGAGCACGATCACCCCTGCCGCGGTTATCGGCACGCTGACCCAGGGAGGAACACCGGCCAGCCCCATGCCTGCGGCCACACCTGCGAACTCCGCGCACAGGGTTCCGAGGTTGGCGACTAACAGCGCGGAGATGGCCACCAGCGCCGCCCGGCGCCCGTAGCGTTCCCGTACGAGTCGGGCCATCCCCTTGCCCGTGGCGATACCCGTCCTGGCGGCCACCTCGTGGAAAACGATGAGGGCGATGGTCGACACCACCAGGACCCACAGCAGGCGGTACCCGTAGTCGGCGCCGAGGATGGAGTAGGTGGTTATCCCGGCGGGATCGTCGTCTGAGAGCCCTGTGAGGAGGTTGGGGACGAGGAGGAGGTCGCAAAGATCCGGAAGGAGAACGCGAGACAGGAGGCGATCAACGCGGACATCCGGGAGGCAACGGGTACTGACAGCGCCATATTCACCTGCGCGCCTAGCCTAGAAGGTTTGCTTGGAATCGGGCGACGTGCCCCTGACAAACCACGAAGAGTGGTTGAAGCCTTGGAAAAGCTGGACGTCAGTCAGATTCCCCAACCACTAAAAGGCGCTGTGGAGCAGCTGCAGAGGACTGGGTGAAAGCAGTGAAACATCTTCATCGCGGGTCCCTTCCGGCCACTAGCATGCCAACGGAAGCATGATCCCATCGGAGAGTTCGCCCCATTTCCACGACGGCGAGTAGATCCGGCATACCCGGATGGTCCCAGGTCCTCAGTTCTGTTTCGCGGGCCCATCGTGACAGATTGCGCAATCGCCCAAGCTGATCCTTATCAGTCAGAATCATTGCGGCAGGTGTGAATCAACGAGATTGCAGGTCACTCGTGACGGTGACACCGGGCGCGGTGAGACCTGCGAGGCTCACGTATCGCTGCTGCAGTGTCCACGCCCATGGGCGTCCGGATTCGGTCAGTGTGTCGTTGACGATGGCCTGGCTGAGCTTGACGGTGTCTGGCTCATCGTCTCGTGAGAGTAGGAAGACTTGATACTGCTGACCTTCCTCGCGACTACGTTCTGTGAGCGAAGCCTCTATCACGTCCGCGACTTGGCGATCGATCTCAGAGCCAGCCCTGAGTCGTGCTGCCTCCTGTCGGGTGAAGGTGACGTGATCGGCGCGATGTCGGATCCTGGCCACATGAATCTGGATCTCGCCGGCCGCATAGAACCCCATATGAGTTAGTCCACCGCGGAAGGCTCTCCCCGCTTGACATACGTAAACTCCATGCTTGAGGTACTCGGGATACGCGAAGCGTGCAGCGACGATAACGACATCGTCGCTGTCCAGGACGCCCTCATCAACCAAGAGGGCCTGCAGCTCCCGCAAAAGAAAACGGGCCTGATCGGAGGCAGCCTCGGGATCTCCCAGTGCGGCATCGATTGCATCATGCAGGGCGCGGAAGTTGAACCAAACAATTCTAGGGTTGGAGGTTTCCGCGATAGCGGAGGGTTGTTCAAAATCGGGAGTGATGACGAACAAGCGCTCATCACCGCCATCGGTTCCAAGGTTGGCGCTGTGTTCTCTCAACTGAACCGCATCGAGTGCGTTTCGTGCTGTCTTGACCTCAAACCAATAGGCGAAGCGGGCTGAGATGCGGGCATCCGGGACCGACTGTCCACGCCCGGGGGGCTGGTTGGTGAAGGACACCATTTGGAGGGAAGACTCGCCTGCAGCCGCGGGGAGGATCGTCTCAAGCAGCGAAAGGTCGATCCGCTCGAAGACCGCAAGCATCGAGGATGTGACTCTGTTCTCGCCCTGTCGATAGGTGGAGAACAACGGATTCCGTGGCATTTTGCTCCTCGGGGGCCTGCTTTTGGCCTCCGCCCCCAATTGCTCGATGCGGACCGCTCGATCGGACGGGGACAGCTTGACGAACGCGGCCGCATCTGGCCAGGGCATTGGGGAAATCGAAATCGGGATCGAAAATCGGGATCGCGCGTGTCGAAATGGTGTCGTTCACCGTGATCTGGCCTGAGGCCAGGTACTCGAAAATAGCCTCTGACCTGGGAAAATAGGAGTGGGTCGCCAGGGAATCGAACCCTGAACCTACGGATTAAGAGTCCGTTGCTCTGCCAGTTGAGCTAGCGACCCGTCGGGCAGTCTAACAACCGGCCCCCGCAGCCCCGGCCCCAATCCGGGCAAGACTGGGCCGGGCGCACAGGCCGCCCGGCGGTGCCGGCCGATGGGCGACCGGGGATGCCGGGCCGATGGGGCGACCGACCGGATTCGAACCGGCGACATCCTGGACCACAACCAGGTGCTCTAACCAGCCTGAGCTACGGCCGCCACGGGACGCACAGAAGATTATCAGCCCGCCTGGAGACGACGAGCCTCGGCTCCCCCGGGATCACCCATCCGATGGTCGCGGTGCTTCAGCGCGCGGGCGGCCCCCGCGCGGG
>CADDZG010000019.1 GCA_902812355.1 Actinomycetota bacterium
CGCTGAGGTGTGGGGGCCGGGGCCCGGGCCGCGGCGGCCTGGCGTGCCTGCGGCCTGAGCTCGAGGTACACGGCCCGCACGGCGCGCGCCACGAAGATGTAGAGGATCGCCAGGAAGACGTACTTGAGGATGATGAGCACGACCGCGGGCACGGATCAGTCCTCCCCGCCGAGGCGGAAGATCATCTCGCTGCGGCCGAAGGTCAGCCGGTCCCCGTCCGACAGCGGGTGCTCGCGGGTGAGCTTGCCGTTGACCAGGGTGCCATTGGTCGAGTCGAGATCCACGATGACCCAGCGGTCTCCCTCGCGCCGCAGCTCGGCGTGCCGCCGGGAGACGTTGTTGTCCGACAGCACGATGTCGTTGCTGGAAAGCCTGCCGATCGTCACCGGACTGCGTGTTATCGAGATGTCCTCCACCTTGTCCCCGCCGTGCAGGATCTCCAGGCGGGCCCCCGAGCCCCGGATCCCCAGCCGCCCTGCCTCGGTGACCGAGATCGCACTGGTGGCCGACAGGTCTGCCTCGGACGGTTGCCGGGTCGAGGCCGGAGGCGGGACCGCGTCGGGGTCCGCCGACAGCGATGCCTCTATGCGGAACTGGCCCTTGTGCAGGGTGTCGTCTCTCTCGAAGGATACGCGCGGCATGCCCATCAGGTTCCAGCGGTTCTGCTTGGCGGTGTCGATGACCAGCTCGGTGAACTCCCGCTGCAGGCCCGCCTCCATGGCGGCGAAGCGCTCGTGGTCCTCGGGACCCACCCGGACGTGGAAGTCGTTGGGCACGTAGACGCGGTTGACGGATACGGTCTTGTTCTCGGCCATCTCGCGCACGATCCGGCGGCCGACCTCGACCGGCTGCAGCCCGGAGCGGAACAAGCGAGAGAAGAACCCCTCCACCATGCCCTCGAGCCGTTGCTCTATCTGCCTGGCGACACCCATGTGGAAGCGATTATGCCCGGCCCCCGGTCGCTGCACCCCCTGATAGCCTTGGCGTCCCCGGGGGCCGTCGGGGCCGGCCCTCGCACCGGGCGAGTGGTGGAACGGCAGACACGCTGGCTTCAGGTGCCAGTGCGGGATAACCGCGTGGGGGTTCAAATCCCCCCTCGCCCACTGCCTCGGGCGGACGTGCTGCCCACCGCCCGCGGCTCCCCGGGGGCGCTCCCATCGAGCTGAGCGGGCGGGGTGCCAAGGCGGGGCCGCATCGCCCGGCGGGGTGCCAAGGCGGGGCCGGATCGAGCCGTTGCAACCCCCCCAATACCGCAGTACCCTTCCCACGCCAACGATAGTTGTAGTAACCTACGACGGTTGTAGTAACCAACCAGCGCAGGGCTCCGGGGGGAGGCAAGTGGGCCAGACCGCATCCGATGCCATCGTCGCTGCCGAGCACGGCGCGGTCGTGGAGCAGGAGGGGGTCAGGGGCCGCAGCCCGTGGCAGCTGTTCTGGTACCGCTTCCGCCAGGACAAGCTCGCCCTTACCGGCCTCATCATCATCGTGCTGCTGGGGGTCCTCGCCGCGATCGCCCCGCTGATCAGCCACGGCATCGTGCACCACGGCCCGAACCAGCTCTTCTCCAACACCATGCTGACCCAGGGCGGGATTCCCAAAGGACCCAACGGGCAGTTCTGGTTCGGGGCCGACAGCGCCGGGCGCGATCTCTTCGTCCGGGTGCTCTACGGGACCCAGACCTCCCTCGAGGTCGCCGTGATAGCCACCGGGTTCGCCGTGCTGATCGGCACCGTGATCGGGTTGATCGCCGGCTACTTCGGGGGGGCGATCGACACCTTGCTGTCACGCACGATGGACGTCGTCCTTTCGATGCCCCTGTTGCTGTTCGCGATCGGCATCGTGGCGGCGTGCTCGACGACCATCCAGGGATGCCCCATCGGCCCCCTGCACCTGACCCCGGGGTTGCCGATCGTCATCTTCGTGATCGCGCTGTTCTCGTGGCCGTACATCGGGCGCATCGTCAGGGGCAATACCCTGTCGCTCGCGCAGAAGGAGTTCGTGGAGGCGGCCCGGTCGCTGGGGGCGAGCAACGCCCGCATCATGTTCCGGGAGATCTTCCCCAACCTCGTGGCGCCGATTCTCGTGTACTCGTCGCTGATCGTTCCCAGCAACATCATCTTCGAGGCATCGCTGTCTTACCTCGGCCTCGGCGTGCCCCAATCGATCCCTTCGTGGGGGCGGGAGCTATCGGACGCGTCGGATTGGTTCACCGTGGCGTGGTGGATGCTCGTGTTCCCCGGTTTCTTCCTGGTTCTCACGACCCTGTCCTTCAACCTCCTCGGGGACGGATTGAGGGATGCCCTCGATCCGAGGACGGGGCGATGACGAGGGTCGAGTAAGGAGGTCCCCGGAACGAAGCGAAAGGTCGTCTACAGCAGGGTCCAGATGTCTAGCAGAAGGGAGTGTAGGTGTCCAAGAAACGATATCTAGGGCTGGGGGCTCTGGTCCTCGTGTTCGCCTTGATCGCCGCAGCCTGCGGTGGTGGTGGCGGGGGCGGCGGGACTTCGGCTCAGGGCAACGCCGGCAACGTCAAGAAGGGCGGCACCTTCCGGGTGGCGACCGAAGACTTCGGGTTCACGGGTGCGTTCGATCCGACCGACGAGTACCTCGGTGAGGCCTGGGGCATGTACACGAACATGCTCGTGCGCACCCTGCTCACCTACAAGCACACCGCCGGGCCGGCCGGCAACGTGCTGGTTCCCGACCTCGCCACGAGCGTGCCGCAGCCGACCGATGGGGGCAAGACCTACACCTTCCATCTCAAGAACGGCATCAAATTCGGTCCGCCGGTGAACCGGGAGATCACCTCCAAGGACATCCTGTACGCGTTCCAGCGGATCGCGTGCAAGACCTGTGGGGCGGAATACGGCTTCTACTACAGCGTGATCAAGGGCTTGAAGCCGGGAGCGATGCCGGGTGATCCGGGCAAGATCAAGATCCCCGGGATCGAGACGCCGGACGACAAGACGATCGTGTTCCACCTCACCCAGCCGACCGGCGACTTCCTCTACCGGCTGGCTATGCCGGCAACCGGCCCGATCCCGCAGGAGGTTGCCCACTGCTTCACCAAGGCGGGTGACTACGGGCGTTACGTCATCTCGTCGGGCCCGTACATGATCGCCGGCTCGGACAAGCTCAACATCAAGAACGGATGCAGCGGAATGAAGCCGATCTCCGGTTACCAGCCGAGCAAGGAGCTCGACTTCGTCCGCAACCCGAACTACGACCCGAGCACCGACTCGCCGGATGTCCGCGCCAACTACGTCGACGGGGTCACGATCACGATCGACACCAACACCAAGGACATCTGGAACAAGGTGCAGCAGAACGCGCTGGACGGCGAGATCAGCCACATCCAGCCGGACACGCTGGCGCAGTACCAGAGCAACCCCGATCTCAAGAAGAACCTGCACATCAACTCGGGTGACCGCACCTGGTACATCACGATGAACCTCACCCAGCCGCCGTTCGACGACATCCATGTGCGCAAGGCGATGAACTACGTCATCGACAAGCAGGCGCTGCGCAAGGCGTGGGGCGGTCCGGCCTCGGGTGACATCGCCACGCACATCATGCCGCCGACCATGACCGGCGGACACCCCACGGCGGCGGAGTACGACCCGTACAAGACGCCGAACGACCAGGGTGACGTCCAGAAGGCCATGGCCGAGATGAAGCAGTCGAAGTACGACACCAACCACGACGGCAAGTGCGACGCGTCGGTGTGCAAGAGGGTCCTGTTCCTCAACCGGGGCGACAACCCCACGTGGACCAACATGGAGCCGACCGTCGTGGCCGACGCCAAGAAGATCGGCATCAACCTGGTGCCGCGCGAACTGGCGACCTCGGCCGCGTACACGACGCTGCAGACGGTCAACAAGAACATCCCGATCTCGCTGGTGCCCGGATGGGGTAAGGACTACCCCGACCCGTACACCTTCGTGTACACGCTGTTCCACTCCAGCAGCATCCTGTGCCAGGGCAATGTCAACTACTCGCTGGTCGGACTGACCCCATCTCAGGCGAAGGAGTGCGGCGTCAAGGGTGACATCAGCAACGTGCCGTCCGCCGACAAGGAGCTCGACAAGTGCGAGCCGCTCACGGGCGACCAGCGCACCCAGTGCTGGGTCGCAGCCGACAAGTTCATCATGGAGGACATCGTGCCGTGGGTGCCCTACCTGTGGTCGAGCGTGATCCAGGCGACGAGCGACGCGGTGACCAACTTCGACTTCGACCAGTTCTCCGGTACCTGGGCGTACTCGAAGATCGCCGTAGATCCATCGAAACAGCAGTAGGTAGGTGAAGCAGGGAGGCCCGGGGGGCCGCCGTACCAGGCGGCCCCCCGGGGCCTGCTTCCGGTTCGCTCTAGGGGCCTGATATCGTGAGGCTTGAATGACCCGCTACGTGATCCGGCGTCTCCTGTACGTGATCCTGGTCATCCTGGTGATCACGTTCATCAGCTACGTGGTCTTCTTCCTGATGCCGTCGGGCAACCCGGCGGTGCAATTCGCCGGTAAGTCGCCTACCAAGGCGCTGATCCACCAGATCGAGAAGCAGTTCGGCCTCAACCACCCGTGGTACGTCCAGTACGGGATCTTCGTGAAGCATCTGTTCCTGGGTGACCAGTATGGATGGCCCGGGTTCGGGGAGTCCTACAACACCCGGGAGCCGGTCAAGAACGAGCTCTTCTCGCGCGCCTGGGTGACGTTCCAGCTGGCCGTGGGCGCTGCCGTCGTGTGGCTTGCGATGGGCATCCCCATCGGCATCGTGTCGGCCCTGCGCCGGCGCACCCTGATCGATCGAGCATCTATGGGCTTCGCGCTGTTCGGTGTGTCCGCGCCGGTCTTCGTGCTCGGCTTGCTGTCCCTATGGATCTTCTGGCAACACCTGCGCATACTGCCGGGGACCGGCTATACGTCGTTCAGCAGCAACCCGGCCGAGTGGTTCCTGCAGTTCCTGCAACCGTGGGTCGTCCTGTCGCTGCTGTTCGCCGCCTTCTACGCCCGCATGGTGAGGGGCAACCTGCTGGAGACGATGTCGGAGGACTACATCCGCACCGCCCGGGCCAAGGGCCTGCCCGAGCGACGGGTGGTCTTCAAGCACGGGCTCAGGGCGAGCCTGACCCCGGTCGTGACCATGTTCGGGATGGACTTCGGTCTGCTGCTCGGAGGTGCGATCATCACCGAGACCGTGTTCAACCTGCCGGGTCTGGGCACCTATGTGGTCCAGGCGGTCAACGACCAGAACCTGCCGGCGGTGGTCGGGGTCGTGGTGCTGGCGGCCTTCTTCGTGGCCTTCTTCAACCTCGTGGTCGATATCCTCTATGCCTATCTCGATCCCAGGGTGCGATACTCGTGAGGCCCGGATAGGCCTGCAAGAGGATCGAAACATGGCGGAGACCCTTCTCGAGGTGAAGGACCTCAAGGTCCAGTTCGACACGCCGGACGGCGTCGTCAAGGCGGTCGACGGCGTCAGCTTCACCGTCGAGCGCGGCCAGACGCTCGGGGTGGTGGGCGAGTCCGGTTCGGGGAAGTCGGTCACCTTCATGACCGTGATGGGCCTGATCGCCGGGAATGCGAGGATCAGCGGGGAGATCATCTTCGAGGGCCGCGATCTGCTCAAGCTGCCGCCGGCCGAGGTGCGCGCGATCCGCGGCGACGGCATGGGCATGGTGTTCCAGGACCCGATGACGTCGCTGCACCCGATGTACCGGGTGGGCGACCAGATCGTCGAGGCGATCCGGGCCCACCGGGACATCGACCGCAAGGAAGCGTGGGACATGGCGGTCGAGATGCTGCGCAAGGTGGGGCTCCCCCGGCCCGAGGAGCGAGCCAAGGACTATCCTCACGAGTACTCGGGCGGCATGCGCCAGCGGGCCATGATCGCCATGGCCATGGTGCTCAACCCGGACTTGCTGATCGCCGACGAGCCGACGACGGCACTGGACGTAACCGTCCAGGCCCAGATCCTCGAGCTGATGGAGCAGCTCAAGAGCGAGTACAACTGCGGCGTCGTCCTCATCACCCACGACCTCGGCGTGGTCGCCGACGTGAGCCAGAAGGTGATGGTGATGTACGCCGGGAGGGCGGCGGAGTACGGCACGCGCGACCAGGTCTTCAACACTCCGCTGCATCCCTACACCTGGGGCCTGCTCGAGTCGATCCCGACGGTCGAGCGCCGGGTCGAGCGGCTGGTGCCGATCGAAGGAACGCCTCCGTCGCTGATCAACCCGCCCAGAGGGTGCGCCTTCCATCCTCGCTGCCCTCACCGCTTCGAGCCGTGCGACGGTGAACGCCCCGAGCTGGAGATGCGTGGCGGAGATCACCCGGATGCCTGCTACCTTGCGATCGAGGACAAGCGCAGGCTGTGGGCCGAACGGGAGCAGCGCCGCCAGAAGGAGCCAGCATGAGCCAGACCCAGGTACCCGAGCCGCTGGTCACGAGCGAAGCGACCCACGGCGAGCCCCTGGTGTCGGTCGAGAACCTGACCAAGCACTTCCCGGTCCGCCGGGGCATCATCTTCCAGCGTCAGGTCGCCGCGGTCCAGGCGGTGCAGGACGTCACCTTCTCGATCTATCCCGGGGAGACGCTCGGGTTGGTGGGCGAGTCCGGGTGCGGCAAGTCCACGACCGCGAGGCTGATCGCCCGTCTGCTGAACCCCACCTCGGGCCGCATCGTGTTCGACGGCCAGGACATCACCAAGCTGTCGAGCCGGCGGATGCGCCCGTTCCGTCGCGACATCCAGATGATCTTTCAGGATCCTTACGCGTCGCTGAACCCCCGGCAGTCGGTCGGGCAGATCATCGGGGCTCCGTTCGCGATCCACCACACCGAGGGAGACACCCGCAAGCGGGTGCGTGACCTGATGGACCGGGTCGGGCTCAACCCCGAGCACTACAACCGCTACCCGCACGAGTTCTCGGGCGGTCAGAGGCAGCGGATCGGGGTCGCCCGGGCTCTGGCCCTGCGGCCCAAGCTCATCATCTGCGACGAGCCGGTGTCGGCCCTGGACGTGTCCATCCAGGCCCAGATCCTCAACCTGCTCGAGGACCTGCAGGACGAGTTCAACCTCACCTACCTGTTCATCAGCCACGACCTCGGCGTGGTGCGGCACATCTCGGACCGTATCGCGGTGATGTATCTGGGCCATCTCGTCGAGCTCGCGACCGCCGACGAGCTCTACGAGCGGCCTCGCCACCCCTACACCGCGGCTCTGCTGTCGGCCGTGCCCAAGGGTCGAGCGGGGGCCCGGGTCACCAACCGGATCGTCCTGCAGGGAGACGTGCCCTCGCCGGTCAACCCACCCTCCGGCTGCCCGTTCCACCCCCGATGCCCCAAGGCCCGCCTCGTGGGCAACGGCGAGGTCCCCGAGAACTGCCGTAACGAGCTGCCGCCGCTGGGCGAGGTCGAGACCAACCACGTGGCGGCCTGCTGGTACCCGCTCGAGCCCGGCGAGGAGCTCGAGCGCATGGCCCACGCCTGACCCGATCGGGTCCGCGCCTCCTCCGGACATACGAAGACCGAGCGGGCGACGGCCGGCCGCCCCCGGCGCGGCCGGCTCCGGCGGTTGCCGGACCAGGGTCTCGGCCGGCCGTCTCCGTGCGACGCGGCAGGGCGGCACGGGAGCTCGAGGTCGCCCCACCGACGGAAGGCGGCAGCCGGAGACGTTCCTGTCCCCGCCGAACCTGCCGGTCGAGCAACCGGATCGGTTGCTACCTACGCATGCCCGCCGCGGCGTGGGCACGCGACTGCCGGGCGCCCGATGCGCCTCTCCTTCCGCACGGTGCCGAACGCGCATGCCCGCCGCGGCGTGACACGTGACTGCAGGTAGTCCCTGGTAGCAGCGCGGGCCCGTACGGCCGGGGCGCGGGTGGGATGGCCCGATCCCAAAGCGGGGCAGTGAACCGCGGCTCCTACGCGCGTAGTAGTGGGTTACGGGGCCGGGTGGTGCCGAGCTCCGGCACCGGCCGCGGCCCGGGCATACCTCGACTTCGAGACGGGGGCGGGACGTGGCCCAGAGGGTCGACGAGAGCATCGGCGTGCAGCTCGCTCCGACGGCTGCCCCGGAAGCCGTTGCCAAGTCGCCGCGCCGGCTGTTCTGGGACCGGTTCCGCACCGACAGGGTGGCCGTAGCGAGCGGCATCGCCATCGTCGTCATCATCCTGCTGGCCATCAGCGCCCCGGTGTGGGTTGACATCACGCATCACACCGCCACGGAGCAGTTCCGCAACCGGCTCGACATGTTCGGGATCCCCAAGGGACCGAACGGTCACTTCTGGTTCGGTTCCGACGAGCTGGGGCGCGACCTCTTCATCCGCGTCCTCTACGGGGCACGGGTGTCGCTGACCGTCGGGTTCGTGTCCACCGCGATCGAGCTGGCCCTGGCCCTGGTGGTCGGATTGATAGCCGGTTACATCGGCGGAGTGGTGGACTCCCTTCTGTCCCGGATCGTGGATGTGATCCTGTCGGTGCCCTTCCTGTTGGTGGGGATCGCTCTGGCGGTGTCGCTGGGCGCCAGCGAGGCACTGGTTATAGCCGTGATCGTGTTCTTCGGTTGGCCCTACCTCGCACGCATCATCAGAGGCCAGGTGATCTCCCTCAAGCAACAGGAGTTCGTGCTCGCCGCACGCTCGCTGGGAGCGTCGCAGACGTGGATCATGTTCCGGGAGCTCTTGCCCAACGTGCTCGGGCTGAGCCTGACATACGCGACCCTTTTCATCCCGATCAACATCCTGTCTGAGGCGACCTTTTCCTACCTCGGCGTCGGGATCCAGGAGCCACAGCCGTCGTGGGGGACGATGCTGTCGGAGGCCACGACCTACGTGACCCAGGGGGCGGCATGGTGGTACATGGCGTTTCCCGGGATGGCCCTTCTCGTGACCGTTCTGGCATTCAACCTCTTCGGGGATGGGCTGAGGGACGCATTGGGTCCCTCGGGCCGTTAGGTGGACCGGTGAGACGTCGCCGCGCGGTTCGGTCGTTCAAGCCCTTCCGAGAGGAGGTGGGTTGTTGATGCACATACCCAGAGCCAGGTTGTGGCGCACCGTCGCCGGACTGGCCGTTCTCACCCTGGTGGCGGCCGCCTGTGGCGGAGGCGGCGGAGGCGGAGGCGGGAAAGCCGGCGTGGTTACGCCGTCCGGCTACAACCTCGTGAGCGCCACCTCCAGCAAGGTCATAGGCGGATCGCCCTCGAAAGGCGGGACGCTGACGGTCGCAGCCAACAGCGACATCGACCACATGGATCCCGCCGCCGCCTATACGGTGATCTACTGGAACACCGTCGGCCGGGGCACCGTGCGCACGCTGACCACCTACAAGAACGGTCCAGACCTCAATGCCCAGTCGTCGTTGGTGCCCGACATCGCCACCAGCCTCGGACAGCACAACGCCAACGACACGGTGTGGACCTACCATCTCAAGTCCGGGATCGATTACGGCCCCGCCCTCGGAGGCGTCAAGGTGCCGGGCGTGACGGGTAAGCCGGTGACCTCGTACGACATCAAGTATGCGATCGAGCGCACGCTGCTGCCGTCCACCGGGGCCGGATACCCCTTCTACTTCACCCCGATCAAGGGTGCCACCGCGTTCCAGAACGCGAACAAGAACGGTGGTCCGATCAAGGGCCAGGTCAAAGGGATCGTGACGCCCAACGCGCGCACGATCGTCTTCCACCTCACCCAGCCGATCGGTGACTGGGACTACCGCATGGCCTTGCCGGCGACGAGCCCGGTGCCGGAGCGGTACGCCAAGCCGATGGACGAGAAGAGCACCTCGACTTACGGGCAGCACGTGCTGGCCACGGGTCCGTACTACGTGTCCCAGTACACCCCCAACCAGCTGATCGTGATGAAGCGGAACCCGTACTGGAAGGCGAGCACCGATTCGGTCCGCCACGCCTATGTCAACGAGTTCCGCATGAACGAGGGCTTCTCGAACTCGGTTTGCAACGAGAAGGTCATGAACGGCAGCTACGACGTTGCCGCGGAGGACTGCGTGCTCTCGGGCGCTCAGCTGCGCAAGGCCCTCACCACGCCGAGCATCCGGTCCCGTACCTTCGTGGGGCCGATCCCCTGCACCGGCTACATGTTCCTGAACACGCAGGTCAAGCCGTTCGACAACCTCAAGGTGCGTGAGGCGGTCAACTACGCGATCGACAAGCGCAACCTCCTGCGGCTGACGGGAGGTCCCTCGGCAGGGACGATCGCAGCCAGCGTGCTGCCGCCGGGCATGATCGGCTACGTCCCTCCGAGCAAGTTCGACCCCTACACCCACAACGTTGCCAAGGCCAAGGCCCTCATGAAGCAGGCCGGCTACCCGAACGGGTTCAAGGGCAAGCTGCTGATGGTCGGTAACTCGCAGCCCCCGACGCCTCAGGAGTTCCAGTCGATCCAGGAGGACCTCAAGAAGATCGGGATCTCCAACTTCGAGGTCAAGACGCTGCCCTACCCCGCTTACTACACGAACTACCTCGAGATCCCGGCCAAGCACGTGGCCACCGGGCTGGCGGGGTGGTGCGAGGACTTCCCGTCGCCCACCTCGTTCATGACGCCGTTGCTGTACGGCCCGAGCATCCTCAAGCAAGGCAACAGCAACTACTCGATGGCCAACTACCCGCCGCTCAACAAGCTGATCCGTGAGGCGAGCGCGGCGACCGGCAGTCGCGCCACCCAGCTGTGGACCAAGGCGAACGAGCTTGCGACCAAGCAGGCCTTCTGGGTCCCGACGCGGTGGGAGAACGCGCAGGTGTTGGTCTCCCCCAAGGTCTCGGGGGCCTACTTCGACACCTACTACGAGTGGATCGACTGGGTGAACGTCGGCGTGAAGTGACGCTCGGGGATCCGTCGGACAGAGGGGAGGGGCGCCGGACGCCCCTCCCCTCACCTGCGGCGACTCCGGGGTGAGGTGAGGACCCGGCGGTCGGGCCCGGTGGTCGACGAGCGCTCCGTGGAACGGGAGGTGCATGGTGTGGCGGTACGTGGTCAGGCGGTTGCTGTGGGCGATCCTGACCGTGATCCTGGTGCTCGCTCTGGTGTTCGCCCTGTTCTTCGTGGTACCGGGCAGCCTCGGGAACACCGGTAAGGGCAAGAGGTTCCCGCCCGTCGCCTACATCATCGCCGGCAGGCGTCCGACCAAGGCCACGCTCGAAGCGATCGTGCACCGTCTGGGGCTGAACGAGCCCGTGTACATGCAGTTCGCGCGCTACGTGGAGCACACCTTCACGGGTAACCTCGGCTACTCCTATCAGACCAACGAGTCGATCTCCAAGACGCTGATGAGGCGGTTCCCGGCGACTCTGAGTCTCGCCGTCGGCGCCTCGATCATCTGGCTGCTGATCGGGTGTGCGATCGGTGCGCTGTCTGCGCTTAGACGTGGCAGCCTCGCGGACCGAAGTGCCATGATCGCAGCCCTGATAGGGATATCGATCCCGATCTTCTTCCTAGGCCTGGTGACCGTGTTCCTCTTCGACGGCACCTGGGGTGTCTACAACACGGGGGACTACGTCGGCATAACCCAGAACCCGCTGCGCTGGCTCTCCTCGATGTGGCTGCCGTGGCTGGTGCTGGCGAGCACCTACGCGGCGATTTACTCGCGCGTCACCCGGGGGAACATGCTCGACGTGATGTCGGAGGACTACGTGCGGACCGCGCGCGCCAAGGGCCTGAGCGAGACCCGAGTGGTGGTGCGCCACATCCTGCGTAGCGCGCTGACGCCGGTGCTGACGATGTACGGCATGGACGTTGCCATCCTGATCGGCGGAGCGATCATCACCGAGAGCATCTTCGACATCCCGGGGATCGGTGCGTGGGTGGTGCAGGCGATCCCCACCGGCGACCTGCCGGTTATCCTCGCGGTCACGCTCGTGGCATCGCTGGCGATAGTGCTGCTGAACCTCATCGTGGACATCGCCTACGCCGGTCTGGATCCACGCATCCAGTACTCGTGATCGCACGTATCTTGTCCGGGTGACGTTCTCGATCGTGGCCTTCGAGCCGGACGGCGATCCCCCCGAGTGGGGGGTGGCCGTCGCATCGCGCTTCCTCGCGGTGGGCGCGGTCGTCCCCTGGGCCCAGGCCGGTGCCGGCGCCATCGCAACCCAGGCCTTCGCCAACGTGGCCTACGGGCCCGAGGGCCTCGACCTGCTCGAGCGCGGCATGGACGCCGAAGACGTCGTCGCCCGGCTCACCGGCTCCGACGAGCGCCGCGACGAGCGCCAGGTGGGGGTCGTGGACGCCTCCGGCGGCGCCGCCACCTACACGGGACGAGCGTGCATGGAGTGGGCCGGAGGACGCCGCGGGCCCGGATACGCATGCCAGGGGAACATCCTCACCGGGCCCGAGGTGGTAGACGCCATGGTCGAGGCCTACACCGGCGCCAGCGGACGGCTCGCGGCCCGTTTGCTGGCCGCCCTGTCTGCCGGGGACGCCGCCGGGGGCGACCGGCGCGGCCGCCAATCGGCCGCGCTCAAGGTCGTGCGGGCCGGCGGCGGTTACGGCGGGGGCAGCGACGTCGCCGTCGATCTCAGGGTCGACGACCATCCCGACCCCGTAGGCGAGCTGCGGCGGCTGTGGGACCTCCACAACCTCTACCAGCCCGCTCCCGGGGACCTCGCCTTCGTCGACGTGGACGACGGGCTCGCCCGAGAGCTGCGGACGCGTCTGCGCGCGGCCGGTTACGAGGTGGGATCCGGCGAAGGCTACGACACCGCGCTGCGCGACGCCCTGTTCGCTTTCGTCGGCGTCGAGAACCTCGAGGAACGCTGGCGCGAGGGGCCGGTGATCGAGCGGGCGGTGCTGCAGCATCTGCGGAGACACAGCCCGGGCTGAGGCCGCCGCTTGGGGTAAGGGAAGAGGCAGAGCGAGAAGGCGTACGTGCGGGAGGTGAACTATGGCGATGAGGCGTGAAGCCAGTGCGACCTGGCGGGGCAACCTGATGGACGGCTCGGGCAAGACCCGGCTCGCCAGCGGGGCGGTGCCCGAGGAGCTCGACGTCACGTGGCGGGCCCGGACCGAGGAGGCCGGGGGCAAGACCTCTCCCGAAGAGCTGATCGCCGCCGCCCACGCCACCTGTTTGTCCATGGCCCTGTCGCACGCCCTGGCCGAGGCCGGGCATGAGCCGGAGCAGATCGACGTGGCGGCGACGGCGACCTTCGACCGCACCGACGAGGGCTGGCGCATCACGCGCATCGAGCTCGACGTCAGGGGCAAGGTCGACATGGATGCCGACGAGTTCGTCAAAACGGCGGAGGCGGCCAAGGACGCCTGTCCTGTGTCCAACGCCCTGCGGGGCAACGTGGAGATCGGGTTCCGGGCATCTCTGGAGGGCTGAGCCACCGGACCGGCGTGCGCCGCCCACCCCGTTGGCCTTCGTGGTGGGACATCCGAGGAGGTGGGTGTGACCGGCGTGCTGGAGGCGCCCTGCTGGAGCCGGGCCGACGGTCACCAGCGCCTCATGGATCCCTAGAGCCGGCTCGTGGCGCGCCGGGCGGGGGTGGGTTCGCCTTCGCCGTGGGCGGTGCGCGGCGTCGTATCAGGGGGCCGGTGACCCAGGGCCCGGAGCCGGCAGGTCCTGCTGCAGGGCCGTGAGGGCGGCCCGGTAGACGTCCTTGAGCGGCATCCTGGCGGCGCGCGCGACGCGCACCGCGTCCTCGTATTCGGGTGCCGCGGTGGCGATGCGCCCGTTGCGATACGCGAGCTTGATCCGTACCGCCCGGCCGGCCACGGCCACCTCGACCCAGGAGCGCTCGAGAGCGTGCTTGGCGACCCGGGACGAGCGCACGCCGAAGGTGGTGGAGTGCTCGAACATGGCGTCGATCACCGCGGCCTCATGCGCGGCGTCGGTCAGTGCCGACACGGTGACGGCCGGGCGTCCCTTCTTCATCACCACCGGCGTGAGCCACGCGTCGTCGGCTCCCGCCGCGAGCAGCTCGTCGATGAGGGGGCCGGCGAGCTCCGGGCTCATGTCGTCGAGGTTGGCTTCCACCACCACGCTGGGGGCGGTGTCGCCGGGCTGCGATCCGTCGCCGACGAAGATGCGCACGACGTTGGGACGCTCTGTATCCCGGCTTCCGGCTCCGTAACCGATCGACCGCAGCACCATGTCCGGCGGATCGCCGAAGGCGTCGCAGTTGGCCCTGAGCAGGGCTGCGCCGGTGGGGGTCGCGGTCTCGCCTTCGCCGCCACCGAGCACCGGGATGCCCTTGAGCAGCTCGGCCGTGGCCGGAGCCGGCACCGGGAGCACGCCGTGCGCCCCCCGGGTCTGTCCGGTGCCGAGACGGACCGGCGAGCCGACCACACGCGCCGGGGCGAGATGCTCGAAGCCGGCCGAGGCACACACGATGTCGGCTATCGAGTCGACCGCCGCGACCTCGTGGAGGTGCACGTCCTCGAGCGGGACGCCGTGCACGCGTGCTTCGGCCTCACCGAGCAGGGTGAGCGCGCGCAGCGCGCGCGTCTTGACCCTGTCGGACAACGCCGACGCCTCGATCGTCGCGATCACATCGGGATAGCGGCGCTCGGGATGATCGCCCGACGCATGCACGGTGAACGTCGTGGCTCTGAGACCGCCGCGCGTGGTGGTGCCCAGCGCGAGGCTCCAGCTCCCCGGCGACGGTAACGCTGCGAGGGCCGCGGTGAAGACCTCTTCGGGTACCCCTGCACCTGCGAGCGCGGCCACCATCATGTCTCCGGCCACGCCGGCGGTGGCATCGACGTATACGTAGCGCGTCATCGCCGGGACCGCAGGATGCGCAGGGCCGCGATCGCCGCTCCGAAGCCGTTGTCGATGTTGGTCACCACGACGCCTGCGGCACACGAGTTGAGCATCGTCAGCAGCGCGGCCAGGCCCCCGAACGACGCTCCGTAACCGGTGCTCGTAGGTACCGCGATGAGGGGGCCGGGGACGATCCCGCCCACCAGCGAGGGCAGAGCGCCGTCCATGCCCGCGACGACGATCGAAACGGCGGCCGAGCGCAACACATCCTCGAACATCAGCACGCGATGTACACCGGCGACGCCGACGTCGGTGATGCGCTCCACGGACACACCCATGGCGTCGAGGACCCCGGCGGCTTCCTGGGCGGCGGGCAGATCGGAGGTGCCGGCGGCAACCACCGCCACCGTTCCCCGCACGCTTCCCGGCTCCTCGCGCCTCAGGGTGACGAGGCCTGCACGTTCGTCGTGGAGCGCGTCCGGCCAGCGCGCGGTCAGGGCCTGCGCGGTCGCCGCATCGCAGCGGGTGGCGAGCACCGCACCGGTCGTGGTGTGCAACAGGCGAGCGGCGATCTCGACCACCTCATCGGCGGTCTTGCCGGCTGCGGCGATCGCCTCGGGGAAGCCCTGGCGCAGCTCGCGATGCGTATCGAGTGTGGCGAAGCCGAGCTCGTCGACCGGGAGGTGCTGCAGGGCCCGCAGCGCATCGCCGGGGGTGACCTCCCCGCTGCGCACCCCTTCCAGCAGGCGGATAACCTCCCCTTCACGCATGCTTGGAGTGTAGGATGAGCCATCGTGCCCGAGCTCACCACGGCCCAGCTCACGATCGGTCTCGCCGCGGTCGCTGCCGTGGGCATCCTGTCCCTCGGCATCGCCTGTGTCTGTGTGGCGAAACTGCGGAGCGTGCGCCGGCGCTACGTGCGGCTCAGCGCCGGCAGCGACGAGCTCGACCTCGTTGCGCTGCTCGAGCGGTGGCAGCAGAAGCTCGATGGGTTCGACGTCCGCATCGACGACGTCGCGTCCTTGCTCCACGAGCACGCGGGGCGTTTGCGCTCGTCGCTGCAGCGCTTCGGCCTGGTGCGCTTCGACGCGTTCGAGGACATGGGCGGCCGCCTGTCCTTTTCGGCTGCGTTCCTGGACGGCGAGGGCAACGGGATGGTGCTGACGTCGATCAACGGCCGCACCGAGACCCGGACCTACGCCAAGGCGATACGGCAGCTGGGGTCGGAGCACAACCTGTCCGACGAAGAGCGCGAGGCGATAGCCTTGGCGGTCTCCGGCCGCAGGTCGGTCGATAGTCCGCCTGCGGTGTCTCACTGACGGCCACGACGACCCTGCCCGCATGATCGATCTGCGCTTGCTGCGCGATGACCCCGAGCACGTCCGGGCCGCCTACGAGCGGCGCGGCGGTGTGCCCGGGCTCGACTCCGTGATCGCCCTGGACCGCCGGCACCGGGAGCTGCTGGCCGAGGTCGAGCGGCTGCGGGCGGAACAGAACCGGGCGTCCAGGGCGATAGGCAGGGCGGAGCCGTCCGAGCGCGAACGGCGGATCCGCGAAGCGAGGGAGGTGGCCGACCGTCTGCGCGCGCTGGAGCCGCGTCTCGAAGAGGCGGCGCGCGAGCTCGAGGCGGCCGCGGCCCGTCTTCCCAACCTTCCTCATCCGTCGGTTCCGGCCGGCGCCGGCGAGGACGACAACGTCGTCGAGCGTCACAGCGGGGAGCCGCCGGACCTCGATTTCGAGCCCCGGGATCACGTCGCCCTCGGGGAACGGCTGGGTCTGCTGGATGCCGAGCGGGGGGCCAAGACGTCGGGGAGCCGCTTCGTGTACCTCACGGGCAGGGGCGTCCTGCTGGAGCTGGCCCTCGTGCGTTTCGCCGTCGACCTGCTGCTCGAACGAGGCTTCGAGCCCGTGGTGCCGCCGGTGCTGGTGCGCGAGGAGGCGATGTACGGCACCGGGTTCCTGCCGGCCGAGGAGCACGAGTACTACCGCATCGAGCGCGACGACCTCTACCTCACCGGTACCTCCGAGGTCGCCCTTGCATCGATGCATGCCGGCGAGATCCTCGACGACGCGCTCCTGCCGCTGCGCTACGCCGGCTTTTCCACCTGCTTCCGGCGCGAGGCCGGCTCCTATGGGCGCGAGACCAAGGGGCTCGTGCGGGTCCATCAGTTCGACAAGGTCGAGCAGTTCTCGTTCACCCGACCCGAGGACTCGTGGGACGAGTTCGAGGCGATCCGCGCCAACCAGGAGACGATCCTGCAGGCGCTGGAGATCCCCTACCGCGTGGTGATCATGTGCGGCGGGGACCTGGGATCGTCGGCGGCCAAGAAGGTCGATCTCGAGGCGTGGTTGCCCGGGGCGGGCCGCTACATGGAGGTGACCTCTGCCTCCAACACCACCGACTATCAGGCCCGCAGGCTTCAGATACGGACGCGCGGCGAGGGCGGGACGCGGCTGGTGCACACGCTCAACGGCACCGCCTGCGCGGTCGGACGCACGATCGTCGCGCTGCTCGAGAACCACCAGCGCGCCGACGGTTCGGTGACGATCCCTCCTGCGCTGCGTCCCTACACGGGTTTCGGGGTGATCGATGTCGGGGAGTGAGCGGGTTTCGCTCGCCCCGTGGCGGGGCAGGTTGCCGGAGAGCAAGGAGGGCGACACATGATCAGGACGATCATCGGGGTCGTTTACCTCGCGGCCGGCGCTTACTTCGCCCACAACCATCACTACTTCCAGCACCTGGGCGGATGGCACGGCATCGTCTCGTTGATCCTGGCGATCATCCTGTGGCCCCTGCTGCTGGTCGGCATCGATCTGCACGTGCGCCACACGCCGCGCGTCAAGGGGTCGCTGGGGACGATTCAGATGCTCGTGGTGTCGTTGCCGGCCGCGTTGCGGGCCCCGTCACGCGGCCTCTTCCGGCGCCTGGATCGCTCGCCGGGTGGTGCCGGCCGGCGGCTAACCTAGGCGCTGGAGGGCTACGCTAACCGGCAAGCGGACGGTCTTGAAAACCGTTGCCCGCAAGGGCTTGTGGGTTCGAGTCCCACGCCCTCCGCTCGTGTGCCGTCGCGGGGCGACCGTGGACGGATGGCGCTCACGGGGCGCCGCGACCCGTGGCTGCGCCCGGACGCACGGAAGTCCGGCGGCAGGCCACGAGCTTCGTCACCCCGTGCCGTCGCCGGCCTGCCCTAGCCTCGAGCACCAGCGGCCGACCAGATCCCGAGCCGGCTCCCACGATCGCGAAGCGCGAACCCCACCCCGCGATGCGGTTAGGGGCCTGCTCGAAGCAGCTCGACTCCTCGCACCCACTGCAGCAGCGGCGCGCACGCGGCCGAGCCGTTCGCCGGGCAGGCCACCGCTCGCAGGTGCCTGCCGGCCTGCACGGCGGTCACCACGGTGGCATCGTTGCCGCTCCATAGGACGCCGGTGGCCGCCCCGGCGGAGCCGGGCAGGGCCCGCGGCCGCGGCGCCGCGGGATCGAACACGACCACGCGCGACCGCTTGGGGCGAACTATGTCGAGTGCGATCGCCGCGACCCGGGTCGAGGCGTTGGCGAAGGCTCCGTCGGCCAGCACCGTCCCCGGCCGCAGGGGGATGTCGGTCGGGCTGCCGCTCGGCACGCCGCCGGCCATGGGCACGGCTGCCGCGCCGTGGCGCCCTGCGGTGATCAACCAACGGCCGTCGGGGGAGCCGTCCCACACCTGCGACGGCCGCAGCGCGATCCTCCGGGCGTCGCCCCCGGGAGCGACGGATACGACGTGGCGAGGGTCTCCCCGGTCGGCCACCAGGAGGTGGTCGCCGACCCACGCCAGGGGCACCCAGTTGCCCCGAGGCAGCAGGGTCGTGCGCCGGCCCGAGGGCACGGTCAGCGATGCCACCGCGACGTCGCCGTAACAGCTCTCCCCCTCGCACACACGCTGCCCGACGGGGCGCAGGTAGGCGAGGCGTGTGCCGGAGTGATCCCACAGCGGGTCGGCTCCGGGCCCGGCGGCGAGTTCGGCCCCCGAGGCGGTGTCCCACAACCTCAGCCGGGGTGCGGCGACGAAGTCGGAGTCCGGGCCCGGCGGCGAGCCCGGCACCAGGTAGGCGAGCCACGTGCCGATCGGGGGCGCGAACACGTCGGGCCCCGGCAGGCGCCTCAGCGCGCGACCGGCCCCCTGTGTGCCGCGCACGTACAGGGTGCTGCCGTGCCGGTACAGCAAGCCGGCCCCCGGTGACGGCGCCACCGCAGGGGACGGCCGCCCACTCGCACGCGACCCCGCCGGTGAGGCCTCCCCCGCCGCCCGCCGGGCGCTTTCGGATGCCACGCCGGGTCGATGGGCCGGTCCGGGGCGATCCCGCAGCGCCAGGTATGCCGTTACGACGACCGCCGCGGCGAGGACCAGTGCCGCCGCTGCTCTCGGTCGCGTCACGGGCCTGCCGTGGCGTCAGTCGTGGCCGTTCAGGGGCCGCTCGCCGGCCCGCTCGAAGGCGGTTATCTCCCGGCGGTCGGGCACCACCGAACCGGCCTCCGGCGTCCCTTCCCGGATCGCCTGGAGCACGGCGCGCGTGGTCGAGGCGCTCGAGGCGGACCCGGCCGAACGGGCCAGGGTGGTGGTCTGGCCCCAGCACGGGAGGCGGGTGACGTCGTCCAGGTCCCGCCCCAGCCGGTCCTTGGCCGGCCACCACCAGAAGCGGGCGAACGCCAGCTTCGGGTTGTCGAGGCGGAGGTCGAAGTGGTTGTGGGTCCGGTCGCTGTAGCAGCCGATCCCCGAGAAGTCCGAGCCCTTGGCGAGGTTGCGCTCGCGCCGGTTGGTGGTGTCGCTCATGCGGTTGTCGGCGGCGTCGCCGTAGAGGTGCTGGGAGGACGAGGCACCGCCGATGCAGCGGTTGTAGGGGATGCTGCGGAAACCGGAGTTGATGCCGATCGCGTGGTTGCCGGCCTTGGCACGCAGGGCCTCGAGGCGCCACATCAGCCGGTGCACCATCCTGCGAACGTAGCGCGACGAGGCGGGGCCGCCCCGGAAGGTTCCTGCGTAGGCGTTGGCCTGTGCCCCGCAGTACGAGCTGCGGTTCTGCTCGAACTCCGACCAGTCGAAGTGGGCGGTCGATCCATCCGGGTCCTGCAGGCCGTCGAGCACGCGGAAGGTGGCCGGCCCGGCGATCCCGTCGGGGGTGAGACCGTAATGGCTCTGGAAAGCCTTCACCGCCTGCTTGGTGCGCGATCCGAAGCGCCGGTTCAGCACCACCCGGGTGCGGTCCGAGCTGTCGTACCAGCCGGCGACGCGCACCTTGAGGGCACGTACGTCGGACCCGCGGTCGCCGAGCGACAAGGTGCGGTGGAAGGGACCGGCCAGAGCACTCGACGGCACCCCGATCACGATCGCCAGCGCGACGGCGGCGCACAGGGTGAGGCGTGGAGATGTGGTCATACCCGTACCTTCGTCGCTTCGTCCCGGGGCTTAAGGGGCGTGCGGCATTCGGACGCGCCCGGTCGCGCGCAACCCGTGCAAGCTCGTGCCGAGCACCGTCGCCTGTCGCCACGCCGCCGGTGTAGCCCGGGATAGGCTCCCGGGGCGTGATAGCCCACGAGGTGCGGACCCACCGATCCGACGCCGGCCTGCCCCGCAGCGAGGAGCTCGCGTGGAAGCTCGCCGAGGTCGCGTCCGACCCGGTGGCCGTCGATCCCGAGGTCGAGGAAATGGTCTGCAACCGGTTGATCGACGACCTTGCGGTCGCTCTCGCCGCGCTCGGCCGGCCCCCGGTGGCGCACGCCCAGGGCCAGGCGCTCGCCGCTCCCGACGCGGC
>CADDZG010000020.1 GCA_902812355.1 Actinomycetota bacterium
GCTCTTCGGCGGACTCGCCCCGCCGCCTCCACCCCCACAGCCGGCCCAGGCCGAAGCATCCACCGGCACGAACATCCCGGCCGAGCGAGCCGGAGCCTCGAGCCCGGAACTCCCGCCGCTTCCGAGCGTCTACGCGCATCTCGACGAGCCCGCGCGGGTGGAGGGCCTGGACCCCATCCATGCCTTCGCCCCGGCGCCCCGCATGGACTGGGGGCCCGAGCGCGCCCTTCTGCGCCGCGTCCTTCGCCGCTTCGCCATCGCCTGACGGCGGACCCAGAGCCCGGTCGTCGGGCGACCCCGGGACGTAGGTCAAGCCGCCCCGCGACGCGCGAGGGACGTAGGTCAAGCCGCCCCGCGACGCCGCCGGTGACCCGAGGGACGGTGATGGCCGGCGGCGGCTCGTACGGTGGCTGGGGGCTATCGGTCCGGGGCTTGCCTGCCGCCCGTCCGGACCGGCTAGGGCGGCGGGGCGAGTCCGCCGAAGAGCCCCCGCACGAGCCTCTCGCACAGCTCCAGGATCGCCTGGGCGGTGGCGCGCATGTCGGCGATGCCGGCTCCGATCGGATCGTCGATCCCCGGCGCCATGGGGAAGCCATCCCGCACGCGCACGGTGTGGGCAGCCGCCACCCTTCTGCGGGCGATCGCCTCGAGCTCCCCGGGCCCCGGCCGCCGGCCGGCGGCCGTCTCGGGCCCGAGCCGTTCGAGCAGCGACACCGCCTCGGTGAGCAGGAAGGTCCGCTCCGGCGCCCCGCCGCCTTCCACCACGGCCTTGGCCACGTGCTCCTGTTCGAAGCCGATCACGAGGTCCACGCTCGCCGCGCCGGCGTCGTGAAGGGCACGGGAGCGATGCGAGCCGGGGTCGAGCCCGAGCTCGGCGAGCACCCGTGCCATCGTTGGCGCGATTGGCACGCCCGTATGGCCCAGCGTCCCGGCCGAGGCGGCGCGCACCGGATAGCCGGCCGCTCGGGCACGGAACATCAGCTCGGCGGCCGGGCTGCGGCACTGATTGCCGGTGCAGACGAACAGGACCTCGAACATCGCCGGCAAGCCTAGGTGACGTGGCCGTCTATCCCACGAGAGCTGGGTACCGCGGGGCTACCAACGACAACGGATATGGGCGATGACCGCCGGGTTCCCCGCGAGAACCGCCCGTCCCGAAAGCGACGAGCGACGAGTGCGCGCCGAGCGGACCGGAGAGCGCCGGAGAGCGCCATGGCCTTGGTTTTAGTTCGGCTGGAGCCATGATGCCGCGAGGTCACAGATATCAACAGAAGACCGCGACGTGCACGCTAGATGTCATCCACGCGCTCATCGCACATCGGAGATCGCCTTCTCGATCCCGGCGCGGCCGTGAACGGCCCGCAGGTTTCCCGAGCGCTTCGACTCGCGTCCTGCCGAGATGTGGGCTCGCTCGTGCGTGAGATCTCAAGCTCGCGTGACCGGATCGCGAGGGATGTCGGCGTCCGTCTCGTGAGATCGGGAGCGGCGCAGCCGAACCCCATTGTCGCTGCGACCCCGCCGGGCTAACGTCCGCCCTAGCGCTGGGTTGCGGCCGTCGATGGCGCTGCATCGGAACTGATATCCCAAGGGGGCTTGGATGCGGGTGTGCGTGATCGGGACCGGCCACGTCGGTCTCGTCACTGCGGTGGCCCTCGCCCACCTCGGCCACGAGGTGGTCGGGCTCGACAGCGACCCCGAGCGGGTCGCCACGCTGCGCGCCGGGAGGGCGCCGTTCTTCGAGCCCGGGCTCGATCACCTGCTTGCCGCCGGGCTCGCCTCCGGGCGGGTCGCCTTCACCGACGATGCCGCCGCGGCGGTGCCCGGCGCCGAGGTGTGCTTCATCTGCGTCGGCACCCCACCCAAGGCGAGCGGCCAGGCGAGCCTCGTGGCGGTCGAGCGTGCTACCCGGGCGGTGGCGCACCATGCCACCGGGCCCGCGGTGGTGGTCGAGAAGTCGACCGTGCCGGCCGGCACCGCCTGGCGCATCACCCGCACGATCGCCAACGAGCGCCCCGAGTTGGCCGGGTTGCTGCACGTCGCCTCCAACCCCGAGTTCTTGCGCGAGGGCCGGGCGATAGAAGACACCCTGAGCCCCGACCGCATCCTCGTGGGCGTCGAGGACGCGTGGGCCGCGGCCCGCCTGCGCGAGCTCTACCGCCCGCTCACCGAGCAGGGCTACCCGTACTTCGAGACCACCATTGCCACCGCCGAGATCGCCAAGCACGCGTGCAACGCCTTTCTCGCTATGAAGATCTCCTTTGCCAACGCCCTTGCCCGTATCTGCGAGGCCGCCGGCGCCGACGTCACCGACGTCACCGCGGTCATGGGCGCCGATCCCCGCATCAACCCGCACTTCCTCGCCGCCGGGCTCGGCTACGGCGGCTTCTGCTTCCCCAAAGACGTGCAGGCCTTCGAGCGCCTCGCCGGCGAGCTCGGCTACGACTTCGCCCTGCTGCGGGCGGTCGCCGCGGCCAACGACGACGCCCTGCACGCGGTCTTCGCCAAGATCGAGCACGCCCTGTGGAACCTCGAGGACAAGCGCATCGCCCTGCTCGGGGTCGCCTTCAAGCCCGATACCGACGACGTGCGCTTCTCCCCCGCGCTGCGCCTCGCCGAGCTGCTGCTGGCGGCCGGTGCCGAGGTCGTGGCCTACGACCCCGCGGCGTTGCCCAACGCCCTTGCCGAGCAGCCGGCGCTGCGCAGCGCTCCCGACCCCTACGCGGCGGCCGCCGGGGCTCACTGCGTGGTGCTGTGCACCGAGTGGGGTGAGCTCGCCCGCCTCGACCTCGCCCGCCTGCGGGCTGCGGTCGCCTACCCGATCCTGATCGACGCGAGGAACCTGCTCGACCCGGACGAGGTCGTTGCCGCCGGCTTCACCGTGCACGGCGTGGGCCGGCCTCCGAGGGAGGCCGCACCGCCGGTGGAGGCATTCCGCCGTGAGGTGGATGGAACGGCCGTAGGCGCGGCACGGATGCGCCTCCGCTGACCGGCCCGCCCAGTCTCCCTTCCACTAGGCCAGTCGCCCTTCCGTTGGACGGGATCCGCGGGAACTTCTGCTGAAACCGATTGGGGTGAAAGCTGCCCCCTGCATCCGGCAACCCCGTTGCCCAGGCGAGTAAGGGCCTGTACACAGAAAGGGCCGGGTTGATACCCGGCAGGGTGCGGCTACCACGACGAGCGAAAAAGGTGTTGGTTCGGTGGGCTCAAAGCCCCTATCGAGCGTAGGCGAAGAACCGGCTCTGCAGGGTGCGGTGATCGACGGAGACCGCACCGTGGAGCTGGAGGTGCAACGCTCGAACGGGCCCTCTGCGACCGGATCGTCCACATCCTCCAGAGACGCCCGATCCGGTTACAGGGTCATGCGGCTGGCGATCGCCGCCTCCGACGCTCTGTGCGTCGCCGCAGCGTTGCTGTGCGGGGACTGGCTGGTGTTCGGAGGCGCCGGGCCGCACCTGTGGATCGCGCTCGCAGTGACGCCGGTCCTGTGGATCGTGGTCTTCAACCTCCACGGCCTCTACGGCGTCGAGCGGATGTCGCCGTGGGACGAGGCGCGCCAGATCCTCTCCGCCGGTACCACCGGGATCGTGCTCACGATCCTGATCTCGTATTCGTCCAAGGCGTCGTTCTCCCGAGCATGGATCGGGCTCACATGGTTGTTCGCCTTGGCGCTCGAGCTGCTCGTGCGCAAATGGTGGAGGTGGTACCTGCACCGGCGCAAGGTGGCGGGCGCCCTCAGGTTCCGCACCTTGATCGTCGGCGCCGACGACGTGGCCGCGTCGCTGGCTCGCGCGCTCGCCGAACCCGGCTCGGGACACGAGCCGGTGGGTTACATCGCCACCCCCAGCACGGCTCAGAGCGCCAACGGGATCCCGGTCCTCGGCGGGCTCGACGAGCTCGCCGACATCGTGCGTCGGGCCGGCGCGAACAGCCTGTTCGTGTCGGCCTCGGTCACCGAGAGCGAGGCGACCAGTGCGGCTCGCATCGCGCGCGTCCTCGGGCTGCCGCTCAACATGGCCTCGCGTTTTCCCAAGGCCCTGCGGCGGCGTCTGGACATCTACCAGGTCGGCGACACGATCGCGGTCGGCTTCAAGCCGGCGACGCTCGCACCGCCGCAGGCGTTCATGAAACGCTGCCTCGACCTCGCGCTGGCGATCCCCGCCACGATCCTCACCCTGCCGCTTATGGGACTGATCGCCGCCGTGGTGAAGCTGAGTTCGCCCGGGCCGGCCCTGTTCAAACAGCCGCGCGTCGGCAAGGCCGGCAGGGTCTTTCACACCTTCAAGTTCCGCACGATGGTCGCCGACGCCGACCGGGCCGCGGCCGAGGCGGGGATCGACACCTCGGCCCCCTTCTACAAGGCGGAGGACGATCCCCGGATCACCCCGATCGGCCGTCTGCTCAGGCGGTTGAGCCTCGACGAACTGCCTCAGCTGTTCAACGTCCTGCGCGGTGAGATGAGCCTCGTGGGCCCGCGCCCGCTGCCCAAGGATCAGGTCGACGCGAACCCGCGGCTGCTCGAGGGCCGGCTGGATTCCCCTGCCGGACTCACGGGCTGGTGGCAGATCCACGGCCGCAGCGCAACCTCGGCGGAAGACGCGGTGCAGATGGACCTGTTCTATATCGACAATTGGTCGTTGTCCCTCGATGTGTACATCTTGGTCAAGACGGTCGGGGCGGTCCTGTCCCGCCGGGGTGCGGTGTGAATTCTGAGCCCCAGCGCGTCCATGCGTAAGCGATCCACACGTGCGGGGACCGTTGCGATCGGCTGTTCCTGCGCGACCTAGCCCCGCGGCCGCCACGAAAACGCGTCCGCGGCGGAGCGCGGATTGGGGGGCCGGGTAAGCCCAACCCCATTGTCTGGGCGGGGCGGGATTCCTAGGCTGGGAAGGGATGGATCGGGAACTTTTCGCGACCTGGAGGCGATGATGGGCAAGCGGGTCCTGGTGGGCGGCGCCGGTGGATTCATCGGACATGCCCTGGTCGGTTTCCTCAAGGCCCGCGGCTACTGGGTGCGCGGGGTCGACCTCAAGCTTCCCGAGTACGAGGCGTCGGCGGCCGACGAGTTCATGATCGCGGATCTTCGGTACTTCGATAACTGCCTCGTTGCGTGCAGGGGTGTCGAAGAGGTCTACCAGCTCGCCGCCGACATGGGTGGGATCGGTTTCATCTCCGGCAACCACGCCGACGTGGCACGCAACAACGTCCTGATCAACGCTCACATGCTCGAAGCCGCGGTGGTCCAAGGCGCCGAGCGCTACTTCTACTCCTCGTCCGCGTGCGTGTACGCCGGCTACCGCCAGGACAGCCCGGATATCGCCCCGCTCAAGGAGGAGGACGCCTACCCGGCCGATCCGGAAGAGGGCTACGGCTGGGAGAAGCTCTACAGCGAGAAGCTGTGCCAGTACTACAGCGAGGACAAGGGACTGCCGACGCGCGTGGCGCGCTTCCACAACGTCTACGGTCCTCTGGGTACCTACGAAGGCGGGCGCGAGAAGGCCCCCGCCGCGATCTGCCGCAAGGTGGCGCTGGCTCCCGACGGCGGCGAGATCGAGGTGTGGGGGGACGGACGCCAGACGCGTTCGTTCATGTACATCGATGATTGCGTGGAAGGCATCTTCCGCATCATGGGCTCGGATCATCCGATGCCGCTCAACCTCGGCAACGACCGCATGGTGACCGTCGACGAGCTCGTCGACATCGTCGCCGGGATAGCCGGCAAGACGTTGACCAAGGTGCACGACACGTCCAAGCCCCAGGGGGTGCGGGGGCGCAACAGCGACAACTCCCGCCTCGAGCAGGTCCTTGGCTGGGGGCCATCGATCGATCTCGAGTACGGGCTGCGCCGCACCTACGAGTGGATCCACGGCGAGCTCGTGCGGTCCGGCAGGGTCTCGGAAGCGGCTCTCGTCTAGTCGCAGACGTCGATGGGGGGTTCGGCGATGGCAGAGCGACCGCTGACGGCGGAGGGGCAAGCGCAACCGCAGATCCCGGCGGGGGGCGTGAGCACGGCGCGTCTGCCCTCTTGGTTCTCGTCCTTCCTGACGCTCGGGGTACCCGTGAACGCGGTCCAGATCCCCGATGCAATCGAGGCCATGAGCCGCTGGATAGATGCCGGGGGGGTGGCGCGCTACGTGACGGTGACCGGGATGCACGGGCTGATCGAGGCACAGGACGATCTCGAGTTGCGACGCATCTTCCAGAGCGCCGACCTCGTGGTGCCCGACGGCATGCCGCTGGTGTGGGTTGGGCGTCTGCGCGGTCACAACCTGCGGCGCCGCGTCTACGGACCCGAGCTGATGGAGACCTTCTGCGCGGAGACGGGGCCCGCCTACAACCACTACTTCTACGGCGGGGGACCGGGGGTCGCCGAGAGACTCGCCTACACGATGAGCGAACGCCACGGCATCCGGGTCGCGGGGTGGTACACGCCCCCCTTCCGAGATCTCACGCCCGAGGAGGACGAAGAGGTGATCGAGGCGATCGATTCCTCGGGGGCCCAGATCGTGTGGGTTGGCCTCAGCACGCCGAAGCAGGAGCGCTGGATGGCCGCCCACAGGGACCGCGTCCAGGCCCAGGTGCTGGTCGGGGTCGGCGCCGCGTTCGACTTCCTCAGCGGCACCAAGTCGATGGCGCCGCGCTGGATGCGCGAACACGGCCTCGAATGGTTCTACCGCCTGGTGACCGAGCCCACCCGGCTGTGGCGCCGCTACCTGATCGGGGGCGCGCGCTTCCTCGTGCTCATAGCCCGGGAGCAGGTGCTCGGCAGCCACGTGCGGTTGTGACCTCGGCCACTCGGAAGCCCTCGCCGGTCCGCCGGCGGTAGCCTCGGCTGCGGCGCTCGGCACCTCGACGCGGTTAAGATGACGCGCCGCGGTTGGATCCCTTCCCGGAGGACCAGACATGGCCAGCGATCGCCGTGTGCACGTGACCCTCGAATGCACCGAGTGTCACCGGCGCAACTACATAACCGAGAAGAACCGCCACAACGACCGCGAGCGGCTCGAGCTGCGCAAGTACTGCCGCTGGTGCGGCGGTCACCGGCTGCACCGCGAGACGCGCTGACGCCCCCGCTGGGCCGACCGCCCGATCGCTGCCGCTAGGGGGCTGGCCGCGCCACGCGCGAGCGGGTAGGCTCCGGGCGGGGTCGTTGCTGATGACATCTCGCGGGATCGTGCAGGGGAGGATCACGACCGGGGGGATCTCTCGGTGAGCGAGGCGCTGGGCGCCGTCGTCTTCCCTGCAGCCGTCCTGCTCGCCGCCGCCGGCGTGGTGAAGCTCGTCCGCCCCGACGCGTCCCTCCCCGCCCTCGGAGCCGCGGGCTTGCCGGCCCGCCGCGGGCCGGTGCAGGTGCTCGGGATCGGCGAGCTCGGCGCGGGCATCGCCGTCCTCTATGCGCCCTCGCCGGTGACGTGTGGCCTGCTGGCGCTCGCCTACCTCTGCTTCGCCGGCTTCATCGCCCGGCTACTGGCGGTGGGAGCCACGGACATGTCGTGCGGCTGTGCCGGAAAAGCCGAGCTGCCCCCTAGTCTTCTGCATCTCGCCCTGAACCTGGTCGCCGCCGCCGGCGCGCTCATCGCGATGTGGTCCCCGCCGTCCGGTGTGGCCGCGTGGGTGGGGTCGCTTGGGGCCTACGGCGCGATCGCCGGGCTCGGGGTGGTAGGTGCGGCGTGGGCCGCCTACCTCACCGCCGCCTTCACGCCCGTCCTGTTCGCCTCGTATCGCAGGACGGGCGGGTGACCCAACGCATCGTCGAGCGCGTCGCCAGGGGACTCGAAGCGCGCACGTCGCGCCGCAGCTTCCTCACCAAGCTGGCGGTGGCCGGCTCCGCCCTGGCAGTGTCGCCGCTGCGCTACCTGCTGCGTCCGATCCCCGCCTACGCCGCAGTGACCGCGTCGGATTGTTCGCCGGGCTCCAAGTGCGCGTCCGGCTACACGACCTTCTGCTGCACGATCAACAACGGGGTCAACGCGTGCCCGCCGTATTCGTTCCTCGGGGGCTGGTGGAAGTGCACCAACTACACCGGCCACGGCGCGTGCCACAAGGAGGGCGTCCGCTACTACATGGACTGCAACCGCACCCCCGGGCACAGCTGTCCCCATGGTTGCCGCTGCGCGCACAACTCGTGCAACCAGCGTCTCGAATGCTGCAACGTTTTCCGCTACGGCCAATGCACCACAGACATCGCCGGCGTCACCCCGGTGGTGTGCAGGGTGATCAAGTGCATCAATCCTTGCAAGCTCTACGTGAACTGCAACTGCACGCTCAAGGTGGACAACGCCACCTGCTCGCACGAGGAGGGGTGCCTGTGACGCGCCGCCCGGCGGGCTCGGGGAGGTGATGACGGTGACGGCGCTCGTGGCCGTGGAGACCGTGCTGTTGGTGCTGATGTTGCTGCTGGTGGCCGGACTGCTGCGCAGCCATGCCGAGATCCTGCGCCGGCTCGAGGCACGCGGGGACGGCGCGCCGGAGGCGCCGCCCGGCCCGGAGGTCACGCCGCGCCGGGCTTCCGACGCTCCCGCCTTCGACGTCTCGGGCGTCACCCTGCAGCGCGACCCGGTGGGCGTGGCCGTGCGCGCTGTCGCGCACGACACGCTGCTCGCGTTCCTGTCCAGCGGTTGCCTTACCTGCCGCGGTTTCTGGGATGCGCTGCGCGACGGGCCCGCCGCGGTCCCCGGGGGCGCGCGGCTGGTGATAGTGACCAAGGACCCGAGCCACGAGAGCCCGACCAAGCTCAGGGCGCTCGCCCCATCCGACGTGCCGGTGGTGATGTCGACCCGCGCCTACGACGATTACGACGTGCCGATGTCCCCCTACTTCGTCTACGTCGACGGGGCGTCGGGCACGATCGCCGGCGAGGGGACCGCCCAGACGTGGGCCCAGGTGACCTCGCTGGTCGCCGACGCTCTCGATGACGCCGCCGCCGGGAACCGTGCGCCCGAACGCTCCGGCGGCGAGCTCGCCGCAGCCCGGGAGCGCGCGCCCGAACGCTTCGAGCGGGCCGATGCCGAGCTTGCCGCCGCCGGCATCACCCCGGAGCACCCGAGCCTGTATCAGGCCGACGATCCGGCGATGCTGCGCCGCCTCGACGTGATCGACGAGTCCTGAGCCGTGGGGGCCGCAGTGGTGCCGGTGGTCGCGGGGGTGGCGCTGGCGACGCTCGGCGCCGTGCGCTCGACGTGGTCGCCGTGAGGCGAATCGCTGCTCGCCAGCATCACCCCGCTCGGGGAGCGGGGCCGCAACTCGAGATACCCGGTCACCGTCGCCGCCTTCGCGCTCGGCGCGACCGTCGCCGGTTCGGCCGCGGGGGCCGCGCTCGGCGGCCTCGGTCATCTGCTGTTCGGGTCCGTCGCGACCGGAGTGCGCTCGTGGGCCGTGGTGGCGGTGGCTGCGCTCGCCGCAGCGTGGGATGCGGGCGCCGTGCGCGCCCGGCTCCCGGGGCCCCGGCGCCAGGTCAACGAGCAGTGGCTGCACGCCTTCCGCGGCTGGGTCTACGGGGGCGGTTTCGGGCTCCAGCTGGGGGCAGGCGTCGCCACGGTGGTCACGACCGCGGCGGTCTATGCCACCCTGGCCGCGGCGTTGCTGAGCGCATCGGTCGTTGCAGGCGCGGCGATAGGGGGGATCTTCGGGGGTCTGCGGGGACTGGCGCTGCTTGCGGGGGCCGGGATCCGTACGCCGTCTGCCCTGGTGGCGCTGGACGCATGGCTGCGCCGAACCGAGCGCGGAGCCGATCTGGCGGCGATCTCCGGGCAGGCCCTCGTCGCCCTAGCGTGTGCGGGAGCACTGCTGCGGTGAGCGTGACGCGTGGTTGCGTTCCCCGGGCCCGACGTGCGGGGAGGGCGCGCTGATGCGGCTGCACGGCTACGGCATCTCACTCGAGCTGCCGCCCGGGTGGGAGGGCAGGATCTACAGACGCCATGGTGCCGCCACCCTGCATGCCGGCAACTTCGCTCTGCCCGGCCACGACGCCGACTACGCCACGCGCGCTCTCGGACGTATGGGACGGGATTCGATCCTGCTCGTGGTCACCGAGTTCGACCGCTCGCAGGCTCACCGCGGCCTGTTCGATCACCGTCGTCCGCGCGAGCTGCACAGGGATCAGTTCGACCCGCGCGCGATGCAGCGTCTGGTGCCGGGGCTCACGGGCCATCAGCGCTTCTTCACCGACTCCCATCGCACGTTCTGTCTCTACGCGGTGGTCGCCGACGGGCACGGGATGCGCGCCCGCGTCCACGAGCTCAACGACGTGATCGCCACCCTGCGCATCGTGGACGACTCGTGAGGCCCCCCGGAGAGCGGCGCCGCCGGCGGCCGGCCGGGGGGCGCCGCGGCAGACTGTGGGTGGTCGTGGTCGCGGCCGCGACGGCATCGGTGACGTTCGCCGGCGCGATGCCGGCGCTGGCGCTCGCCCGGCCCGGTGTGGTGTTCCAGTCGTCGCGCTCGGGCGGTTACGACATCTACCGCATCAAACCGAACGGCGAGCGGGTCCGTGTGGTGGGCGGCAACAGCTACGACCGCTACCCCGCGTGGGCCCCGTCCGGCGGAAGGTTCGCTTTCGATTCCAACCGTTCCGGGCGCTACGACATCTATGTGAAGAGGTTGCATGAGAGCAAGCTGCGACGCGTGACCTATTCATCGGCCTACGACGCCGACCCTTCGTGGGACCCTTCGGGCCGGCGGTTGGTGTTCACCACCAGCCGCTGGGGCAACCTCGACCTCGCCGTGGTCAACCTGTCGACCCACCACGTGCGCCGTCTGACCCGTTCCCAGGGCGACGACATGCAGCCGTCGTGGTCCCCGGCGGGTGGGCGCATCGCCTTCGTCTCCGACCGCAGCAACACCCCGCGCTCGAGCGACGACATCTACACGATCCGCACCGACGGCACCGGCCTGCGCCGGGTCGCCCATGGTCCCTACGCCGATGCCTACCCGGCATGGTCGCCGGACGGCACGCGCATCGCCTACCAGTCGTACCGCAGCGGTGGCTATCAGGTCCGGGTCGTGCGCTCGGAGGGGAGCCACGATCACGCGGTGGTCAAGGGCGGTTCCTTCGCCGGCTACCCGGCGTGGTCCCCCGACGGCCGCTCGCTCGTGTTCGCCGAGCGCACCCGCAGCGGCACCCATCTCTACGTCAAGCGCGTGTCCGGGGGAGCGAGCCGCCGCCTCACCTCCGGCTCCGGCGCGGACATCGCGCCGTCGTGGGCCACCCGCAAGCTCAAGCCCGCATGCGGCCCGGCGCTATCGATCCAGCGCTCGCCTGCCACCGGCCACGCGTCTGCGTTCAACACGGTGGGGATGCTGGATCGCGACCACGGCTGGTCGGTGGGATGGTGGCGACCGGAGGGCGGGCGCCGGTACGTGCTCACGGCGCGGCTCGTCGGATCGCGCTGGGAACGTGTGACGGCGGTCAGCCCGGGGGCCGGGGATGCGGTGTTGCTGGGGGTCACCCGGGACACGCCGGTGTATGCGGTCGGCTATGCCACGCGTGCCGACGGGACGCGCCGCATGCTGATCGAGAAGCACACGGCCTCGGGCTGGCAGCAGGAGGCCAAGGACGTGATCCCCGACGGTGCCTCGAGCCTCGCGGCGGTGGATAGGAGCCCCTCGGGTGACGAGTGGGCGGTCGGCCGGGTCACCTCGGGCGGTGTGATCTCGACCCTGATCGAGCATCACTCCGGCGGGGCGTGGCAAGAGGATCCCTACAAGGTCTCCGGCGGCCGTCTGTTCGGGGTCGTCGCCGCGACCTCGGGTGTGTGGGCGGTCGGCGACGTCGTGCAGGGTGCGGCCCGGCTCCCGCTGGTGCTGCACCGAGACGGCGGTGCGTGGTCGCAGGAGGTCCTGCCCACAGACGCGCCCTTCGCCACGCTGCGCGATCTCGTGGTGCTGGGCCCGAGCGACATCTGGGCGGTCGGCTATCGCCGCTCCGCCGGAGGCAGGGTGACCACGCTCGTCGCGCACTACGACGGGAGTGCCTGGACGCACGGCACCGCGGCCAACCCCGGCGACTCGACCCGCCTGCTGAGCGTCGGCGGCACCTCGGGAAGCGGCGTGTGGGCCGTCGGCCGGCTGCACGGTAGCGGCGGGACCCGGGCGCTGGTCGAGCGCCTGTCCTTGGGAAGCTGGTCGAGGGTCGCAACGCCGGATCCTTCGGGCCCGGATCGGCTGGCGGGGATCGACGTGCGCGGCGAGGGTCGGCTGTGGGCCGTGGGGGCCCGCGGCGCTCCCTCCCGCACGCTGGTCCTGCGCAGGTGCCCGTGAGCTCGCGCCGGACGCTTTCGGTGGTTGTCGCCGCGTGCGCGCTGATCGCGGTTCAGCCGGGGAGCTCCGGGTCGCACGCATCCTCCGGGGCCGCCCGGGTGGTACGGATGCCTGCTCTTGCCGGAGCCGTCGGCGTCGATGCGACCCCTGCCGTCCGGGCCGGAGTCTCGGCGCGCCCCATCGCCGCGATGGCCGACTCGGTGCACCTGGTGGCGTGGACGCCGGATCGGCTGCCTGCCCGGACGGCGGCGGTGCTCGGGCGCATGCGCGGCGTGGATGCGACCACCGTGCTTACCGGCACCCAGTGGCTGCGCTTCTCGCGAGACCGCAGCGGCGACGTGGTCGACCGGCCCCCCGCGGGCTACGCGATCCCTCTCGACGTCGTCTACGTGCACCCGCACGCCTACGCGCCGTTCGTGGCCGCGCGCTACCGGGCCCGGATCCGTTCGCTCGGCCCCCGTCAGGCGCTGATGTCGCGCGGCGAGTGGCGCTTACGCCGTCACGCGCACCTGTGGCTGCACACTTCCGAGGGCACCGTGCACACCCTCGGGCGCATCTCGAACCGTGCCGCGGAGGGCTACGAGCTGTTGCGGGTGACGCCTCCGCCGGCGGGGGTCGGGACCTTACGGGCCGTGCTGATCGCCAAGCGCCCGTGGGTCGAACGCTCCCGCATCTGGCACAGGCTCGTGCGCGTCAACGGCACCGGCCTCCACCTCACGCTCGCGTCCGAACACCAGACCCGCTTCCTGCGTTACGCCAACAGGGTCGTGCCCCAGTACGCGATCAAGCGCCGCTTCGGTGAGTTCGCGGCGCGGCGCTCCGGCGATCGCCTCGAGCTGCAGCCCGGGTGGGCGGAGCGCCACATCGACACGCGCCGCCTGCCACTGCTGGGCACGCTTACGTGCAACGTCAGGATGTTCCACCCGCTGCGGGAAGCGATGCGGGAGCTGATCCGCGGCGGTTGGGGCGGGTCGGTGCACAGCCAGTCGGGCTGCTACAACCCGAGTTTGATCGCCGGGACCCCGGGACGCGTGTCGCGGCATGCCTTCGGGGCGGCGGTGGACATCAACGCTCCCGAGAACTGCTACGGCTGCCCGCCGCACCAGAGCCGTCGTCTCGTGAGGGTGATGCGGCGCTGGGGCTTCGGCTGGGGAGGCACCTGGGCCCTCCCCGATCCGATGCATTTCGAGTGGAAGCACCGCCCGCGCGCTCCGGGCACGTAGCCGCTCCTGCCCGACTCGAGCCGACACATCCCTGGCACCGCGGCGCCCCGCTCCGTTCCGAGGACCACACGCACCTGCCGTCAGCCGCGGCCGCGCAGCAACTGCTCGGCGTCGCGCAACCTCAACCTGCCGACCAGGCGGCCGCCGGGCGTGGTCACCAGCACCTCGTCGCGGCTCGCGGCGCGCATCGACCGCACCACCTCGGCAAGGTCCTCGTCGTAGCGCATCGACGGCGGGGCGCGGTGCATGACCGCCGAGGCCACGACCCCGTCGTGCATGCCGGGGTGCACGCAGCCGAGCACGACGTCGCCTGGGGCCACGACCACGCAGATCCCGGCCCGCTCGACGTCGGCGCGGTGCAGGACCTCATGCATCTCGTCGTTGGGCGAGCACGTGGGCACGAGGTGCGCAGCCGTGCCGGCACGCGGCGACACCGAGCGGGAGCCGGAAGTGGGATAGCCGTGCGCCGTCCAGTCACGCTTGCCGCCGCGGTAGTCGTACACCGGCATGTAGCCGAGGGACTCGAGCATGCTTGCGGCGCGTGCGCTGAGGTCTGACAGGCCCCCGTCGCAGTACACGACCACGGCCCCGCCCCGGCCGAGCACGGCCTCGGCGCGCTCGCCGGTGAGCGAGTCGAGCGGCAGGTTGAGGGCGCCGAGTATGTGCTCCGCCTCGTGGTCCTCGGGCGCGCGCACGTCGACGATCCGAACGTCGGGTTGGTGAAGTAGGGCGAAGACGTCGTCGCCGCCGATGATCGTGGGCACACGCCCTCCTGCTGCTCGGATCCTCGTCGAGGCTGGACACATAAGGCCCTACCCGTAGGTGTGCAGAACCGAAACCACGCATCAGTACACGTGCATGGCCTCTGAGGCGACGGCCCGGGCCCGGTAGCGAGGACCCTGCAGCGCGCCGCCGCCCGGCTCCCTGCGGAAGTAGGCGGCGTGCACGATGTGGTCCTGCCAGGTGATGCACGAGGCGAGGACCCGCCCCGTCAGGACCGTGTGCTCCTCGATACCCGTGCCCGGGTGCACGAAGCCGTCGCGCGGGGGCCGCAGGAAGGCTCGCAGGGACCCCGGCGTGACGGCGCGTCCCTTGCGCCCGGCCAGGACGGCGTCTGTGGCGTAACCGCCCAGCAACCGCTCCCACAGCGCGGCGAGCGTCTCGGGCCGGTCGAAGATGTCGGCCACCACCGGGGTCCCGGCGATTGCCGCCACGACCCCGCACTGATCACCGGCGGGGGCATCGAAGGCCGCGATCAGGTCGTGGATGTCCTCGTGGCGCGCCGTGTAGGCGTCCGACAGAGCGCCGGTGGGCGAAGGCCCCGTGGGCGCCACGTAGAGCTCGTAGACGGTATCCCAGACCTCACTCTGTGCGGCGCGGCGCTCGGCCCCGGCGCGGGCGCGCACCGTACCGTGCTGCGCCTGCACGCCACGCAGGCGAGCCGGGGCGTGGTTCGCCGCGGGGGCGAAGGCGGCGGAGCGCAGGCTCCAGCGGCCCTGTTCCACGCACGACACCGGAAGCACCGTGCGCGACCGGGGTGCCAGCAGGACTCCCGTCGTGAGGATTCGGTCCTGCTTGGCGCCCGCCAGGTGCTCGCCGTCGAGCAGGAGGACGGGCAGCTCCGCATCGCAATGGGCGATTATGCGCTCGACGACCCCGCCGCCGTGCTCTTCGAGCCGCAGCAACCCCGCGGCGATGGCGTCGGCACCGATCAGGTAGTCGGGGCCTGCGGAGAGCCCGGTCACCGGTGCCAGCGTGAGGGGCCCGTGGGTCACCGGTTCGCCGACCTCGAGGCGTCCCAACGCAGCCCGGACCGCGGCCAACGATCCATCCTTGTTCATGATCGCTCCTTTCCTGGTGGCCGTTGTTCTATTGCTAAAGGCCACCGTAGCATGCCCTTGTGACAGAGAGTTGGGGCCTATAGACACAACAGCGGGTCTATGGGCCACGATAGTTGTGCTCTGCGCTATGGTGGTCGCGGACAAGAGGAGGAGCCATGGCATGGCAGAGGAGCCGTGAGCCCGGAAGAGGGCCGAGGAGAGGAGCCGTGCGCCCGGGGAGGCACCGTGAGCCGAAGGGATCAGGCGTCGTGAGCTCAGAAGAGGGCCGGGGAGAGGAGCCGTGAGCCCGGGGGCCGCGGACCGGGCCGATCTCGTGGCCGTCGGTCGGGCGATCAGGCTGCTGCGGGTCGAGCGGGGACTGACGCGGCGCGTCCTCGCCGAGAGCAGCGGCCTGTCCTATGCCTTTCTGTCGGACATCGAGGCAGGCCGCAAGGGCATGTCGCAGTCCTCCCTGCGCCGCATCGCTACTGCCCTTCACACCACGCCCGCTGTCGTCATGGCCGAAGCCGACCGTGTCGCCGGTCGCAGCGCGACCTGGGGGCCGGTCGTCGCCGCCTCCACCGAGGCTCCCGAGGTTCCCGCCTCAGGGGCGCCGCCGCCCGAGGCCGCGGCGCCACCACCCGCGCGGCAGGCACGGGATCGAGCAGCGGGGGGTCTAGGTGCCGACGCGCCGCCGATGTGGTTCGGGCCGCCGGCGAGCACCCGGGCTGCGTGGGCGGCGAGCGCTGCCACAGACGCTCACGCCGAGCCGTCCGAGGCCGCAGGCGCGGTCATACCGGAGGAAGCACAGGCGGCGTGGGCGCCGCCGGGGGCCGGGGAGCAGGAGGCCAGGCTCCAGGCCCTCGCGGTCACCGATCTGCTCGAGCACGCCCGTCACCTGAGCGCGTCCGACCTCCGCCTGCTCACAGAGCTCGCCGCCCGACTGCGCCGTAGCTGATCCCGTCGGAGCGGTCACGCGGGTCCCGGCTGGAGGGTGGCGCCGTCAACCCTTCACGTACGACAGCTTCTCGGCGACCTTGCCGTCGCGCACACGGAAGACGTCCACCCCGCGCACGTGACCGGCGGCCCCCTGCTCGTGCCAGTCGTAGCGCCACAGCACCACGGCCCGGTCGCCGCAGGCGAACACGTCCTCGGCCGTGAAAGCGGCGCTCGGCGTGGTCCTGAAGAAGTCCTCCCAGAAGCGGCTCACATCCTCGATGCCTTCGTAACGTTTGCCTTCGGGGGGCGGGTAGGTGTTCTCGAACACCGTGTCTTCGGTCAGCAGCCGGCGCAGCTCGTCCACCCGGTGCGCGCCGAAGGCTCGGTTGAAGGCGAGCACGATCCCCAAGGTGGTCTCACCGTCGTTCATGCCTCACCCTCCCGGTCGGGCCGCCGTGGGCCCAAGTGTGGCAGCGGCGCCGGACGGCGTCGAGAGGGCACGTCGGCATGCACCGTCGTCATCCGCCGCCGACACCTCGACGCGGAAGCGTGGGGGTGCGGAGTCTCGGGTGTCCCACGGCCGGCCCGGTTCGCCCCTCACCGACGCCACAATCCCGGGCGGCTTGACCACCCAGGGTGGGTGTACCCTAGATTTCATCATGTGTTGAGATAGCCATCGGAGGCACATATGTGGGCGCTGATCGTCAAGGAGCTGCGGCAGGTCCGGCGGGACCGGCGGACCCTGGCGATGATGATCCTCCTGCCCGTGCTCCTCCTGGTCGTGTTCGGTTACGCCGCGAGCTTCGACGTCCACCACGTCACCGCGGCCGTCGCCGGGCCCCGGGCCGCCGAGCTGTCGGACCGGCTTCCGGCCTTCTTCACGGTAGAGCGCACCGAGCGATCCGCCACGCGCTCCGACGCGGTCGCATGGCTGCGCGCCGGAGAGGCCGACGTCGCCTTCGTGACCGGGCGCCGCCCCGCGGCCCTCGTGGACGGGTCGCAGCTGTTCTCGGCCCGTGCCGCGCTGACTGTGCTGTCACGCGTCCCGGGGCTCGGGCCTCCCACGGTGCTGTTCAACCCCGGACTGAGGACCTCCACCGTCCTCGTACCGGCGATAGCCGGCATGATCCTGGTCTTCGTCGGCACCCTCATCACGAGCCTGGGGGTGGTACGGGAGCGCCAGGCCGGAACCCTGGAGCAGCTGGCGGTGATGCCCTTCCGCCCGCGCGATGTGTTCGTGGGGAAGATCGCCCCCTATTTCCTCGTCGCCGCGGTGGACCTCGCCGTCATCCTGATCGCGGCCTCCGGGCTCTTCGACGTGCCGTTCCGAGGTTCGTACGCGCTGTTCGGGCTGGGGGCGCTGCTGTTCCTGTTCGTAACCCTGGGGCTCGGCGTGTTGATCTCGAGCGTGTCCGAGAACCAGGGTCAGGCGATCCAGCTGGCGATGATGACGGTGCTGCCTCAGGTGTTGCTCTCGGGGATGATCTTCCCGCTGCAGTCGATGGCGGCGAGCGTTCGCTGGATCGCGTACGTCCTACCGCTGACTTATTTCATCGAACTCGCGCGCGCGGTCATGATCCGGGGCGCATCCCTGCCCACGGTGGCCTTCCCTCTGTCGATGCTGGGGGTCCTTGGTGTGGTGGTGTTCGCACTGGCCGTGGCGCGCTTCGGGCATGACCTGGCTCCACATGGTCGCCGGAGATCAACCCGCGGGGCGGCGACGGCTGCGTGAATGCCTTCGGAGTCACCGATCTCGTCGTCCGCTACGGTCGGTTGACCGCGGTCTGTGGCGTCTCGTTCACCGTGCCGCCGGGCCGCATCGTGAGCTTGATCGGCGGCGACGGTGCCGGCAAGACGACGACGCTACGGGCTCTGGCGGGGGTGGTGGCCCCCGCAGCCGGGCAGGTCCGCTCGCCGGGCAAGGCTGGGATCGGTTACGTGCCGGCCGGGCCGGGCGTCTACATGGACCTCACCATCGAGGAGAACCTGGCCTTCTCGGGCCATGCCTACGGGGTTCCGGCAGCGGTGCTGGATCGGCGCATCGGCGCGCTGCTCGCAGCAACGGCGCTGAGCCCCGCTCGCCGGCGGCTCGCGGGGGCGCTCTCGGGGGGCATGCGCCGCAAGCTCGCCCTCGCCATGGCCCTAATCCACGAACCCCGGCTGCTGATCCTCGATGAGGCGACCACCGGGGTCGATCCTGTGAGCCGTGCCGAGCTGTGGCGGATGATCGCCGGCGCGGCCGCCCGAGGCGCTGCGGTCGTCTTCGCCACCACCTACATCGAGGAGGCGGAGCGCGCCTTCCACGTGGTCGCGCTGGAGCGTGGACGGGTGCTGCTGAAAGGATCCCCCGAAGGGATCGTGGCGTCGATCCCGGGCCGGATCAGAGAGGTGCGCGAGCGCCCGCAGGGAGGGATCGCGTACCGGCGCGGGCAGGGGTTCCGCCTGTGGGACCCAAAGTCTGGCGACGAGGGGATCCGTCCCGACCTCGAAGACGCTCTGGTGATCGCTGCGCTAAAGGCAAGAGAGCGTGCTGCATGACCTCCCCGCGCGGTGATCGGGCGGTTCCGACGGGGACGGCCACCCAGGCCGCCGGCGACGCCGGTGTCGCCGAGGCGAGGGCCCTCACCAAGCGCTTCGGAGACGTCGTTGCCGTCGATCGCGTCGACCTGGCGGTCGGGGCGGGAGAGGTCGTGGGATTGCTGGGAGCCAACGGCGCCGGCAAGACCACGTTGATGCGGTTGCTCCTCGGCCTCATGCCCGTCTCCGGCGGGTGGGTCGCCTTGTTCGGGATGGCTCCGTCGCGAGCCACCCGTCGCCGCGTCGGCTACGTACCTCAAGGACTCGGACTCTACGAGGACCTCACGGTCGCCGAGAACCTGTCCTTCGCAGCGGCCGCGTACGGGGTTCCGGTGGTGCCGCCCCCCGATCTCGGCGACGTCGCCGAGACACGCGTGCGCGACCTGCCTCTGGGGATACGGCGCCGTGTGGCCTTTGCCGCCGCGTTGCAGCACGGACCCGAGCTGCTGGTGCTGGACGAACCGACCTCCGGTGTCGACGTCGTGGCTCGCTCCGATCTGTGGGACACGATCCGGACGGCCACGGAAAGAGGAGCCGCGGCGATCGTCAGCACCCATCACATGGATGAGGCTTCTCGCTGCGATCGGCTGGTGTTGATGGCTGCGGGTCGCGTCGTCGCCGAAGGAACCCTCGATCGCATCATCGGGCGGGAGCGGACCGTGGTGGTGCATGCAGAGGAGTGGACCAAGGTGCTCGAGGCGGTCGGGTCGGCCGGCCTGTCGGCGGCGCTGGTGGGAACGACGGTGCGCGTTCATGGGGCGGCACCGGAGGCGGTGCATGCGGTCCTGGAGCGCGCCGGCATCGACGCGGCGCTCGAGCTCGTCGCCCCGACGCTGGACGAGGTCTTCGCCGGCCTCGTCGCCGGAGGCTGGCGGCCGGAGCGAGGGGACGATCGGCGATGAGTCCCCGCCCGGGCCGGCGGCCGGGACCCAACCGGACGCGCGCCCAGATACTCGCCGCGGCGCGCGCGTCGTTCGCGCAGAACGGCTACGACCGGGCCACGATCCGCGATGTCGCGCGGCGAGCGGGTGTCGATCCCGCGCTCGTGCATCACTACTTCGACAACAAGCGCAAGCTCTTTCTCGCCACGGTGGAGGCACCCGTGGATCCGGCGGCGATCGTGGCCGGGATCCTCCACGACCGGGACGGATCGATCGGGCAACGGATCGCCCGCACGTTCCTAAGGGCGTGGGACGGACCGCAGGCGCGTACCCCGATGGTCGCGTTGCTGCGCTCGGCCGCATCGGATCCGGAGGCAGCGCGAATCATGAGAGAGTTCGTGACCACGGAGGTGCTGGGTCGCATCACCGCAGCTCTGCGGGTCCCCGACGCGCAGCTGCGTGCCGCCTTGGTCGGTTCGCACCTCGTCGGGGTCGCACTGATGCGTTACGTGATCCGTCTGGAACCCATGGCATCGATGCCGCCCGACGATCTCGCCGACGCGATCGCTCCGGCGCTCGAGCACTACCTCACGGGCGAGGTGTCGGCTGCTACGCCCGGAGAGGCGGAAGGTATGCGCCTCCCCGATCCCTAGCTCAGGTAGCCGACGTTGCCGGACGAA
>CADDZG010000021.1 GCA_902812355.1 Actinomycetota bacterium
GCGTCCTCGATCCGCACCACCACCGTGCGCCGCGTCGCGGTCGGTCCGAAGCTGGTGACGAACGGCCGGCGCAACGGCAGGACGACCTCGAAGACCTCGGCCCGGGCGGGCACGAACGGCTCGTCCCACACCGGCTGCATCAGCCGCGCTTCGTGCCCATCAGTCGCCGGCCACCCGGGTCGTGTCGTCAACCGGGTAGTCGAAGGCGAGCACCTCCCCGCCGCGCTCGGCCACCCACCGGGCGAAGGCCTGGTGGGTCGGGTGCGGGTGATAACTCGCCTCGGCTTCGGGGCCTTCGAACTCGATCATGAGTCCGTGAGTGAAGCCGTGCGCCCGGCCGCTCGTGTCGCGCCCCAGGCGCAGCCGGACGAAACCTCCGATCGCCTCGGGCCAGCCCCGCACCTGCTCGCGCATGTCGTTCTCCTCTTCGGGGGTCAACGGGCGCGGGAAGCGCAGCAGCACGATGTGCTGGATCCGGGACATAACAAACCTCCGCTGCGATCAGTAGAACTCGAAGTACTCCCGGTGCTCCCAGTCGGTGACCTCCGACAGGAAGCGGCCGATCTCACTGCGTTTGGCCATGATCAGGTAGTCGATGAACGGGCGGCCGAACTCCTGGACGAAGAAGTCGTCGGCCTCCAGCGCGTCGACCGCCTCCCACAACGTCGTGGGCAGCATCGTCGACTCCGACGCATAGGGGTCCCCGTCCACGATCGGGGGCGGGGTCAGCTTGCGCCGCACGCCGTCGAGGCCGGCAGCGAGATTGGATGCGAGGTAGAGGTAGGGGTTGGCGGCGGGTTCGCCGCTGCGGTTCTCGATGTGGGTCCCCTCCTCGCCCGGCTCTCCTTGGACCCGCACCATGGCGCCGCGGTTCTCACGCGCCCAGTTGGCGCGGTCGGGGGCGAACGAGTACGGCTTGAGCCGCTTGTAGCCGGTGATCGTCGGGTTGCAGAACACCGACATCGGTACCGCGTGCTCGATCAGCCCGGCAACGTAGTGACGCCCGACCTCCGACAGCACCTCGCCGTCGGTGGAGCGGAACGCATTGCCGCCGCCGTCGAGATGGGTGAGCGACTGGTGCAGATGCCACCCACTCGAGAAGAAGTTGGGCAACGCCGGGCGGCTCATGAAAGTGGCGTGCAGCCCGTGCAGGCGGCACAGCTGCTTGGTGGCGGTGCGGAACAGCAGCATGTTGTCGGCGCCGGACACGCCGGCCACCGGTCCGAAGGTGAACTCGCACTGGCCCGGCCCCCACTCGTCCTCCATCGTGCGCAGCGGCAACCCGAGAGCCTCGAGGTTGTCGCGCAGCACCCGCAGGATCGGGGCGAGCTCGACGAGGCGCGACTCGCTGAGGTACTGGTAGCCCTGGGCCACCGGGCGCACCGCGGGCGGGGGCGGCGGCTGGCCGGTCTCTTCCGGACGGATCTCGCTGCGCTCGGGCACCGTGATGTAGAACTCGACCTCGAGCCCGGCGACGAAGCCGTAGCCGAGATCCGCCGCCGCCTGCACCTGCGAGCGCAGGATCGCCCGGGTGGAGAACGGCACCGGCTTGCCGTTGCGGAAGTACATGTCCGACAGCACCCACGCCTCCCCCGGCGCCCACGGGATCGTGCGGAAGGTCGTTGGGTCCGGCACCAGCACGACGTCGGGGAAGCCGGTGAACTCGGGGATCCCGAACCCCCCGCCCTGCACGAACAGGGGGGTGAAGACGTGGTTGCCGGTATCCATGATCAGCGCCGCGCCCTGGAAGTCCATCCCCGAGGACAGGGCGGTCTCGAAGTCACGAGCCGACAGCAGCTTGCCGCGCGACACGCCGTGCTGGTCCGCCCACACGACCCTCACGCTGCGCAGCTCCCCGGAGGCGAGCCGCCCGCGCACGTCGTCGGCGGCCGCGGCCTGCTCCTCGGTGTAGAGGCCGAAGCGCTCGATGAAGTCGCCGGCCCCGACGTGCTGGACGCCCCCGTTGCCCACGCTCATCCGCAGTGTCCCTCCTCCGTCGCCGACTCACGTTTGAGAATCCATGCGCTTAGCTCGCTAGCATATGACCTCAGGTGCGCGCTTCGCTAGTTACGCGTGCAAGGCAGGTGCGGGAAAAAGCCTTCCGTTCGTTCAGGAGGTGGCGGATATGTCGTGGCGGGGCAAGCGCTTCGGGCCGATGACCCCCAAGGAGATGAACGATTTCCTCGCCGGGCCGTGGCTGGCGCGCGTCGCCTGCCTCAAGCCCGACGGCTGGCCGTACGTGGTGCCGTGCTGGTACCACTGGGACGGCATCGCCTTCTACGTCGTGCCGCGCGCCCGTTCGGCGTGGGCCCACTACATCGCCCGCGACCCCCGGGTCAGCCTCGTGGTCGACGAGCCCGAGCCGCCGATTCGCAAGGTGATGTGCGAAGGCACGGGGGTCGTGCTCGAGGCCGCGGTCGGTCCCTACCTCGAGAACGGGGAGCCGTCGCTGTGGAACCTGATCGGCGAGCGCTACACCGGCCCCCGCTACCTCGGCGAGCGCGCCGCGGAGTACCGTGGCTCGGTCAACCGGGAGCCGTGCTGGACGATCAAGATCGTGCCCCGGCGCATCACGACGTGGCAGGGCTTCGGGTGGCACCATCGCTACGTCCACCCTGAGCTGCACGAGGGCGCCGACACGAAGCCGGTGACCGATGCCGGCGGCCAGGCTCAGTCGTGAAGCCGGTCGAGCATCGTCTCGATCAGCGCCTGGTCGAAGGGCTTGGCCTCCATGCGCCCGAGGCTGATGAAGGTCTGCGTGCGCTGGACCCCGGGGATCGTCCACACCCGGCCGAAGAGCACGTCGCGCAGGTGCTCGTGGCTGCGCACGCGCAGGCGCACGAGGAAGTCCATCGGCCCGGTAACGACGTCGACGTCTTCGACCTCGGGCAGCTCGCGCAGCGCCTCGACGACCCCCGCCTGCTCGGGGCCCTGGATCGCCACGACCCCGAGGTAGGCGACCAGCGGGAACCCCAGCAAGCCACGGTCGAGCTCGGCCCTGTAGCCACGGATCACCCCGGCCCGCTCGAGGCGGGCGATGCGCTCGGCCACGGTCGGCGGCGACGTGCCGACCTCCTGCGCGATGCGCCGCTGGGACAGGCGGGCGTCCGCGGCCAGAAGCTTGAGGATGGCCAGATCGGTGCGGTCGAGGCCAACCCCCTGCCTGTCCTGATGTAAGCCTTGGTCCCCAGAGCTCATCTCACGCGTTCACCCATCGGCGGTATAACTTGACATCTGAGCAAGAGATCGCGGCCCCGATGTTACGGTCTGCGATGCGGAACGACAAGCGATCGGCCTCCGGGAGGTGACCATGACGACCGCGAGCCTGCGCTGGGACGAACTCTTCGCCGCCCGGACCCGTGCCGACATCGGCGAGGGCCTGGTGGCGATCCTGGCGCTGGCCGGCGCGACCGACATCATCTCCTTCGCCGGCGGCTTCCCCGATCCGGCCACGTTCCCCGGCCCCGAGCTCGCCACCACCCTGCGACGGCTGCTTGACGGCGGCGACCCCTCACCCCTGCAGTACGCACCGACCGAGGGCCTGACCGGCACCCGCGCGGTGCTGCGCGAGCGCCTGGAGCGCGTCGAGGGACGCGCCCCGGGCGAGGGCGAGATCATGGTCACGAGCGGCACGATCGAGGCCCTCGAGCTGATCGGCAAGACGTTCCTCGACCGCGGCGATCCGGTGGCGGTCGAGGCGCCGACCTACCTCGGGGCGATCATGGGGTTCCGCAGCTTCGAGGCCGAGCTCACCGGCTTCCGCCTCGACGACGAGGGTGTGTGCGTCGACGACCTCGAGGACGCCCTGCGCCGCGGCTACCGTCCCAAGCTGCTGTACGTAATCCCCGACCACCACAACCCTGCGGGCGTGACGCTCGTCCCCGAGCGCCGGGAGGCGCTGATCGCCCTGGCCCGCCGTTACGGGTTCCCGATCGTCGAGGACGTCGCCTACCGCGAGCTCGGCTTCGACGACGACGCGCCCCCGAGCCTGTGGGCCACCGCCCCGGACGTGGTGATCCAGGCCGGCACCTTCTCCAAGCTGTTCTTCCCCGGGGTACGCCTCGGGTGGGCCGCCGGGCCACAGCAAGTGATCGCGCAGCTGGTGCTGGCCAAGCAGAACACCGACCAGTGCGCCGGCGCCCTCGGCCAGCGCCTGCTCGAAGAGCACGTGCGCTCCGGGGCCCTCGACCGCCAGATCGGGCGCGCTCGCCAGCTGTACCGGAGGCGCTGCGGCCTGCTGATGGACGCGCTCGACGCCCACATGCCGGTCGGCGCGTCGTGGACGCGGCCGCGCGGCGGGTTCTTCTCGTGGGTCACCGTCCCCGACGGCATCGACACCACCGAGCTCGCGGCCCGCGCCGCCGGCGAGCGCGTCGCCTTCGTGCCCGGCCGCCCCTTCTTCTGCGACGGCCGCGGAGCCCGGCACCTGCGCCTCGCCTACAGCCGGGTGCGCGACGAGGACATCGACGAAGGCATCCGGCGGCTCGGGGCGCTGGTGGGGGCCGGAGAGACGCTCGGAGCCGCGACCACAGGAGGCAGGCGATGAGCGAGATCGACGCAGCGCGCTACTTCGAGTTCGACCCCGACGCGGTGCCCCCCGGGGTGAAGGGGCGTTACGTCGATCTCGATGGCGCGGTCACGCCGGTCGAGTTCCTTCCCGGCCTCGTGTTCCGGCCGGTGCTGGGCGACAACATGCTGGTGAGCTTCGTCACCTACGAACCCCACACCGTGGCTCCGGTCCACGCCCACGAGGAGGAGCAGATCAGCTTCGTGGTCGACGGTGAGTTCGAGTTCGACCTCGATGGGGACAAGCGCGTGATGCGGCGCGGGATGGCGGTCGTGATACCTCCCTTCGTGCCCCACGGCGCGCGCACGTACGACACCACCTGCTTCCAGATCGACGTCTTCCACCCGCCGCGCAAGGCGTTGCTGGAGGCGCTGCGGGACGGCGAACGGTGAACCTCGGGCTCGAAGGCAAGCGCGGCATCGTCACCGGCGCATCCAAGGGCCTCGGCCGGGCGATCGCCGAGGAACTCGTCGCCGAAGGGGCGGCGGTAGCGATCTGCGCACGCCACGAGGACGAGATAACCGAGGCGGCCGAGGCCCTGCGCTCCGCCGGCGGCACGGTGCACGCTCAGGTCGCCGACGTCACCGTCCCCGAACAGATCGACGACCTCGTCGCCCGTTCCGCCGAGGCGCTCGGCGGGCTCGACTTCCTCGTGAACAACGCCGGGCGTGCGCACCCGGGCACGTTCGAGACCCTCAGCGACTCCGACTGGCGCGCCGACCTCGACGTCAAGCTCTTCTCCCAGATCCGCTGCTCGCGCGCCGTCCTGCCCCACCTGCGCGCCGCCGGATCGGGACGCATCGTCAACATCAACGCGGTCTACGGGCGCTACCCCGATCCGGCCTTCTTCGCCACCTCGGTCAACCGGGCGGCGTGCCTGGCTTTCACCAAGGTATTGGCGGCCGAGCTCGCCCCCGAGGGCATCCTCGTGAACAGCGTCAACATCGGCTTCGTCGTCACCCCGCAGTGGCGCAACATCCACGCCCGCCGGGCCCCCGACAAGCCCGAGGACGAGTTCTTTGCCGATCTCGCCCGGGCCGAGGTACCCCTGGGCCGCTTCGGCAGGCCCGACGAGGTGTCCGGCGCGGTCGCGTTCCTGCTGTCCGAACGCGCCTCCTACATCACCGGGGCATCGCTCGACGTCGCCGGGGGCATGGGCAGGTACCTCTAGACCGGCCTCAGTGGGTGCCGCGCTCGCGGGCGGCCTTCTCGATCAGCTCGCGGAAGCCCTCGCGCGGCGGGCAGAAGACGTCGAGCGCGACGCAGGACTCGTCTCCGGTGACCGCGCCGTGCGGGACGTTGGGCGGCACGATGTAGACGTCTCCGCGGCGCACCCAGCGCTTGGTGCCGCCGAGCTCGAACTCGTAGGTGCCCTCGATCACCGTGCCGATCTGCTCCTGGGGATGCTGGTGCACCGGGGCCACCGAGTGCGGCTCCATGTACACGAAGCTCACCGTCATGCCCTTACCGAACACCGGGCGCAAGGTCACCCCGGGATGCGGTTCGAGGCCCATGACGTCCTGCAGCACGGTGAGGAACGCCGGCTCCGCCTCGGGGTCTATCTCGGCGTCCTCGGACAGCCGGAAGTAGCCACCGTCCCCGCTCATGTCCCTCCTCCCGCTTCGGCAGACACGTCCTCCAAGCCTGCGGCCCCGCTCGCGGTCCCCGCTCCCTTGGGCCCGCCCCCGAGACACGCCCCCACTCGGCGGGCCGCGTCGCGCAGCGCGGCGACGTGGCTCACGGCCTTGTCGCGCGTGAGCCGGAATGCCGGACCGGCGAGCGACATGGCGGCGACGACGCGGCCGGTGACGTCCGACACCGGGACCGCGACGCAGCGCACCCCGTCCATGAACTCCTCGTCGTCGATCGCATAGCCGCGCTCGCGCACCTCGGCGAGCTCGCTGCGCAGGCGCTCCAGGCTGCGCACCGTACGGGCGGTGTGCGCGGGCAGCGGGTCCGGCAGCAAGCGGGTGAGAGCGGTATCGCTGAGGTGAGCGAGCATCGCCTTGCCCATGCCCGAGCAGTGCGCCGGAACCTTGCTGCCTACCCCCATCTGCCAGCGCAAGGCCTGGGGGGAGTCGGCGCGGTCGACGTACATGACCTCGGGCCCGACGAGCACGCCGAGATTGACGGTTTCGCCCGAGCGCATCGCCATGTCCGACAGGATGTCGTGCACCTCGCGGCTGGTTCCGAAGCGCGCCGACACCTTGGGGCCGAGCCGGTAGCTACCGGAGGCCGCGTCGCGCAGCGCGTAGCCGCGCGCCTCCAGAGTGGCCAGCAGCCGGTGCACGGTGGACTTGGGCAGATCGGTGCTGGCGGCGATCTCCGACAGGCGTACGTCGCGGCCCACGACGCTCAGCAGGTCCAGGATCGCGAGCCCGCGATCGAGCGACTGCACGTGGCCGTCAGATGCCATAGAGCCTCCGGGCGTTGCCTTCGAACATCGCCTCTTCGGCGTCCTCTATCCACATCTTGCCTAAGCCACACGACTCGAGGTGAGCGCGCGCCTTCTGCCACCCTTCCCGCAGCACGCCGGCGGCGAACCAGAAGAGCTCGGGCTCGTGGAACGCGTCGGTGCCGAACAGGACCTTGGCGGTCGGGGCGACGTCGATCAACCTCAGTATCCGTTGCGCGACGTTGAGCGGGGCGAAGATGTTGAACAGGGAGATGTCGGCGTAGACGTTCGGCCGGTTGGCCAGGAAACCGAGCTCCTCGTGGTAGGGGAACGACCCGTGGATCAGGACGATGCGGGCGGCCGTGCCCTCGGGTGAGCGCAGCAGCTCCTCGAGCAGCAGCGGGTCGGCCTCGCGCAGCCGGATGTCGGTCTCGCCAAAGCCGGTGTGGACCTGGAAAGGGAGCCCGGCGTCGGCGGCGATCCCGAGGGCACGGCGCAGCACGAGGTCCCGCAGGGCCTTGGCCCGGCGGCGTACGGGCAAGCCCGCAGACTCCCTCACCGAGCGCTCGGCGTCGTCGAGCGTGACATCGGGTGCGACGTCGAGGCCGGTGCGGTAGGCGATCACGGTCTTGAAACCCACGCACCCCCGGCCGATCGCCCTCGCCATCGACGTCTCGACCTCGTCGACCACCTCGGCCGCCGACGCGCCCCGCTGCAGGGCGCCGTCGATCACCGGCTCGATGCGGTGCAGCAGGTGCAGCGAGCAACCCGACAGATCCTCGAAGGCCGCCACCTTCTCAGGCTCGATCGGCGGGTAGGCCGGATCCATCACCAGAGCCGTGAGGCCGGCGTCGGCGAACAGCCCGCGCACATAGGAGCGCCAGTCGGCGCCCGCCGCCCGGGCGCGTGCCGCTCCCACCTCGGAGGGCTCACAGCCGAGGCGCGCCGCGAGGCGTTGCACCAGGAGCTCGTAGAACGCGCTGGTGGGCCGCACCTCGTCGCGCCGTTCGGCCCCCTCCGCGTCCTCCACGTCGAGGGTCAGCCGGTCCAGATGCAGGGGGCCGGGCTCTAGCGAGAAGGGATGGCAGTGGTCGTCTATCACCGGGCGACCTCCCCAAGGTGCGGGCGACGGCTGTCAGGTAGCGCTCTGGCCGGGCACCGCGGCGGCGTCGAGAACGGCCGCTTCCTCGCCACCCTCTTCTCCGAGGACCGACCCGATCTCCGCGACCCGGCCGGGGTACCGCCGCCGCACGTACGCCAGCGCGAGCAACCCCGCGATGATCCAGCCGAGGTTGACGTAGGGGATGATGCGGCCTGGCATCGGTGGGACCGGATATATCGATCCGTAGATGCCGAGCGCGAATATCACCGCCCCGATCACGGGTATCACCCCGTGTATCGCAAGCTTGTAGTCAGACTGGGTGCGCCGGAACCACGCCGCGCTCCCGATGCACAGCACCACGTAGACGATGATGATCGAGAGCCCGCCGATACCCGCCATCAGCCCGAAGACCGTGTAAGGGCCGGCGCCGTAGCTCCAGCCGAACCCGACCAGCACGGCCACGACCGTGGCAAGCGCGGAGACGACGAACGCCGCGTTCGCCGGCGTCTTGTGCACCGGATGCGTGTAACCGAACCAGCGCGGTATCACACCCTCACGGCCCATGGCGAACAGGGTGCGGGTGCCGGCCGCCGCACACGCGACGCACACGACGAAGGCCGACAGGATCGCGGCGATCGAAATGAGGATCGACAGCGCGCTTCCGGCGAACCTCGTGGCCAGCGTCGAGGCGACCGTCGGATCCCCGGCCCACTGCGCGCCGTGGCCGACGCCGATGCCGATTGCGTATGCGTAGGTGGTTCCGACGTAGAAGACGATAGCGAAGATCACGGCGGTCAAGACCGCGAAGGGGATCGCCCGACGCGGGTTCGCCGTCTCCTCGCCGAAATCGGCGCAGGTCTCGAAACCGATGTAGGACAGGACGCCGTAGATGATCCCAAAGAAGACGCCGTTGAAGCCGCCCTTGAGCGTGTGCGAGAAGGTGAACGGCGCCAGCGTGTTGCCGGCTGCGCCTCCCTTGACGATCAGGATCAGGTCGAGGACGACGAAGACGGCCACGGTGGCGGCGCCGATCCACAGCGTCGTGCGGGCGGAGATCTTGATGTCGTTGATCACCAGATAGAGCAACACCGCCATGCCGATCAGGAAGATCACGAACCACGACCAGCTCGGGATCCCGTGCCACAGCTCGGCCTGGATCAGGTCGCGTGTGAAGCCTCCGACGCCGGCCATCGTCATCGGGACGAAGCAGAAGAACCCGAAGAAGTAGAGCCAGCCGACGAGGAAGCCGGCGTTCTGACCCAGCGAGCGGGCGGTGTACGTGTAGGCGTATCCCGCCGCCGCCATGCGCCGTGCGAAGCCGATCACCACGAACGCGAGGGCGAGACAGGCGACCCCTCCGAGCAGGAACGCCAGCGGCGTCGAGCCTCCCGCGGCGCTGGCGGCGAAGGACGTGTTGTAGGCCATTGCCATGGCCGGCGACAACACCGCCACGGCGAGGCCGACGGCCTCCCACACGCTCAGCACGCCCCGTTTGAGCTCGTGCCCCGGAGCCGCTGCTATATCGGCCATCCCGCTCACCCCCGTTCCATGCAGCGGAACATTCCGTCTTGCTCATCGGAACGTTAGCACTTTTCCCGCAGAGCAAGCAACCGGGGGCTCGGCGGACGCCGCTCGGGACGAACTACAGGGCGATCCGCTCGGGATGGGTGTAGACGTTGAAGCGCTCGCCGCGCAGGAAGCCGACGACGGTGAGACCGAGCCTGTCGGCCGCCTCAACGGCGAGGCCCGAGGGGGCCGAGACCGCGCACAGCACGGGGACGCCGGCGAGCGCCGCCTTCTGGACGATCTCGAAGCCGATCCGTCCCGACACCATCAACAGGCGGGGGTGCAGGGGGAGCTCGCCGCGCAGCAGTGCTGCTCCCACGACCTTGTCGACCGCGTTGTGGCGCCCCACGTCCTCGCGTGCGGTGACGAGTTCGCCTTCGGGGGTGAAGAGACCCGCGGCATGCAGGCCCCCGGTGCTCCCGAACACCACCTGGGCGGCACGCAGCCGTTCGGGCAGGGCCCGCAGCACCTCGGGCCGCACCCGGGGCCCCGGCGCCACCGGCCGGTACCGGGCCGCGACCAGGTCGAGCGACGTCTTGCCGCAGATCCCGCACGCGGCCGTGACCGCGAAGCTGCGCTCCGGGACCTCGACGGGGATGCGCGTCCGCACCGTGACCACGTTGTAGCGCTGCTCGATCCCCGGGTCCTCGCAGTAGGACACGCGTGTGACGTCGCCGGCGTCGATCAGTCCCTCGGTGAACAGGAACCCGGCAGCGAGATCGAAGTCGTCCCCCGGGGTGCGCATCGTCACCGCGACCGGGACCGCAGGCCGGCCGGGTGCGGCGACACGTAGCTCCATCGGTTCCTCGCCTGCCAGGCGGTCGCGCCGGGTGCGCGCGGAATCGCCGTCCACCACCACCACCCGGGCCCCCGCGACGCGGCGCCTTACCGACGTTGCCACCACCCCATCGTCCCACGCCCCGACACGCGCCGCTCCGTCACGGCCAGCGATCCGTCGCCCAGCACGCGGCTCCGTCGCCGAGCGCGGCTCCGTCGCCCGACACGATGCCGTGGGTCACTCGGACGCGAGACGCGGCGCCGTCCAGCGCGGGCCGCGGCGCCGCCGCGGGAGATCGTCAGGAGGCCTGTTCGAGCTGGGTCAGGATCGCCTTGCTGAAGGCCTCGAGGTCGTCCGGCTTCCGGGAGGTGATGAGGTTGCCGTCCTCGGCTACCTCCTGGTCGACCCAGTTGGCGCCGGCGTTGACCAGGTCGGTGCGGATCGACGGCCACGAGGTCACCGTCCTGCCCCGCACGATGCCGGCCTCCGCCAGCATCCACCCGGCGTGGCACACCGCGGCGGTCGGCTTGCCGCCGCCGTGCACCCGGCGGACGAGCTCGACCATCTTGGGGTTGGTACGGATCAGGTCGGGCGAGTAGCCGCCGGGGATCACCACCGCGTCGAAGTCGTCCGGGTCGACCTCGTCGATCGCCACGTCGGTGGTCACCGTCTCCTTGCCCTTCTTGCCCTCGAGCTTCTTGCCCGCTTCGAGGCCGACCACCACCGGCTCGTGTCCGGCCTCCCTGAGGCGCTCGTAGGGGACGCGGAACTCCGAGTCCTCGAACAGGTTGTCCATCAGGAACGCCACCTTGGCCATGCGCGCTCACCTCCAAGACACTCGTTCTGCCGGCTAGCGGTTGACGGGCGCGACGGCCCTCTAGGCTGATATGCCCCCATGGACGCGCCCTCAACCATCCCGTTCCCGCTCGAGTTGCCGGTGGTGCGGCGCGGCGAGCACTGGGTGGCGCGGGCCGGCGAGCGCGAGCTGCGCTTCACCAACCTCGACAAGGTCTACTGGCCCGAAGAGGGCTACACCAAGGCCGACCTGCTGACCTACTACCTCAACGTCTCGGCGGTGATGCTGCCCCACGTCGAGGGCCGTCCCCTGACCCTCAAGCGCATGCCCGAGGGCATCTCCGGGCCCTTCTTCTACGAAAAGAACGCCCCCGCACATACGCCCCCATGGATCCCCCGCATCACGATCGCGAGCGAGGGAGGCCGGAGCATCGACTTCGTCACCGTGTCCGACGCCGCCGACATGCTGTGGGTGGCCGGGCTCGGATGCATCGAGTTCCACCCGCTACACGCGCGCGGGCCCGACCAGTCGCGTCCGGACTACGCCTTCTTCGATCTCGATCCGTTCCCCCCGGCCGGCTTCGCCGAGGTCCGTCACGTCGCCCGGCTGATCCGCACGGTGCTCGAGCGCTTCGGGATCCGCTCCTACCCCAAGACCTCCGGCGCCACCGGGATGCAGATCATGGTCCCGCTGGGCCGCACCCTCGACTACCCGACCGTACGCGGCTTCGTCGGCGCGGTCAGCGACCTCGTGCACGCCGCCGACCCCGACACCACGACGCTGGAGTGGGAGGTCAAGCGCCGCACCGGCAAGGTGTTCCTCGACGTCAACATGAACCGGGAAGGAGCCAACATCGCGGCCGCCTACTCCGTGCGCCCGGAGCCGGGGGCCACCGTGTCGGCGCCCTTCCGGTGGGAGGAGCTCGACGACATCGAGCCGGCCGCCTACACGATGGCGACGATGCCGGAGAGGATCGCGGCCGCAGGCGATCCCTTCGCGCCGGTTGCCGAGGGCACGCCCCAGGATCTCGGGCCCGCTCTGGAGGCCCTCGAGGTGCAGCCCCGGCCTGCCCGCCGCTTCCCTACCGATCGACCCTCGGGGCCCGCCGCGCATTAGGCCCACGGGGGGCCGCGCGCTCGCCACTAGTATCCGCGGGGTGACCCTCGCCACCTCCTGCGGCGCGCGGCGGCCCGCGCCGCGCTCCGCTCGATGAGCCGAGCCCACGCCGCGACCCAGAGCCCGTTCCGTCAGCCCAAGGCGGTGTGGGCCGTGGCCTTCGCGTGCGTCATCTCGTTCATGGGCATCGGGCTCGTCGACCCGATACTGCCGGCGCTCGCGTCCGAGCTCCACGCCACGCCGAGCCAGGTCGAGCTGCTGTTCACGAGCTACCTGGTGGTGACGTCGGTGGCGATGCTCGTCACCAACGCGGTGTCGAGCCGCATCGGGCCCAAAGCCACGCTGGTCGGCGGGCTCGCGCTGATCGTCGTGTCCAGCGCACTGGCGGGGTCGTCGAACTCGATCGGGGGCATCGTCGGTTTCCGCGCCGGCTGGGGGCTCGGCAACGCACTGTTCATCGCCACCTCGCTGGCCGTCATCGTGGCATCGGCCCGCGGCGGTTTCGGGGGAGCGATCATCCTCTACGAGACCGCGCTCGGCATCGGCATCGCGATCGGACCGCTGCTCGGCGGTGAGCTCGGAGCGATCAGCTGGCGGGGGCCCTTCTACGGGGTCGCGTTGCTCATGGCGATAGCGCTGGCCGCCACCGCGACGCTCGTGCCGCGCATGCCGCGGCCGGAACGACCGACCTCGGTCCTCGATCCGATCCGAGCGCTGCGTCACCGCGGACTGCTTACGATCAGTGTCACCGCCCTCTGCTACAACTGGGGCTTCTTCACCCTGCTGGCCTACACGCCCTTCCCGATGCACCTCGGGATCCACCAGCTCGGCTACGTCTTCACCGCATGGGGCGTGATGGTCGGCATCTTCGCCGTATTCGCCGCACCGCGCCTGCAGCAGCGCTTCGGCACGGTCACGACCCTGTATGTGAACTTCCTCATGATGGCGGCCGACCTCGTCGCGGTAGCGCTCGGCACGTCGTCGCAGATCACCCTGATCGTGGCCGTGATCGTCGCCGGCGCGTTCATCGGCATCAACAACACGCTGGTGACCCAGGCGGTGATGCAGGTGGCGCCGGTGCCGAGGCCGGTAGCCTCGGCGGCCTACGGTTTCGTGCGCTTCATCGGCGGAGGCCTCGCCCCCTACTTTGCCGGTCGTATGGCCGAGAGCTTCAACGTCGGGGTGCCCTTCTTCGTCGGCGCGGGCACGCTCGTCCTTGCCACCGCGGTACTGGCCACCGGACACCGGGTGATCACCGAAGCCGAACGCGAAGAGCTGGAAGAGCCGGCCCCGCCGCCTCCGGGTGCACCGGTGATCGCGGCGGTCGGGCCCGGCGAGCGTGCCGTGCCGGTACGCCGGGCTGCGGCCAACCTCGCGGCGCTGATCGGCTGCCCCGTCGAGGTCCTCCACGTACGCGAGACCGAGATCCTGCCCGAGGACGCGATCGACAGCTCGACCGCGGCGGAAGCCGAGGCGGCGGTGGCCGCCCACGTCGCCCGCCTGCAGGAGACGGGGATCCCTGCGTGGGGCACCGTCCTGCGAGTCACGGGATCCCACGGGGAGGTCGGGGCCCGCATCGCCGCGCACGCCCGCTCCGTGGGGGCGCGCGCGATCGTGGTCGGTACGCCGACCCACGGCGGGCTCGCCGGCCTGCTCGACGCCAGCGCCACCGAGCGCCTGTGGCGCGACGCGCCGTGCCATGTCGTGCTGGTCAAGCCGGACGCGCCGGTGCACGACCTCACCGGACAGGTGTCTTCCGGACGCCTCCGGGGTTCCTGAGTCTGCCGGGATGGGCGGCCCAGGGGGACAGGCGCGCGTCCCGGAGGGTGCCGCGCCTCGGACCCGCGAGCCTCATGCGCCGGGTCCGGCACCGCGGGCCACGATCGTGTTGCCGTCCGCGTCGCGTTCGAGCACGATCTTGTCCTCGACCCGCTGCTTGAGCGCGTCGAGGTGGGATACGAGCCCGATCAGACGGTCCTCGGTCACCAGCTGCTCGATCCCGTCCATCGCCATGTCGAACGACTCCGGGTCGAGGGAGCCGAAGCCCTCGTCCAGGAAGAAGCATTCGAGCCGGCCCCCCTCGCGCGCCACGAGCTCGGCGAGGGCGAGGGCCAGGGCGAGGGATGCGAGGAAGGTCTCACCCCCCGACAGCGAGCTGACGGAGCGGGTCTGATCCGCGGCGAGTTCGTCCACCACCACGAGGTTCTCCCTGTCGTCGAGCTCGAAGCGATAGCGCGTGGTCATGGCGCGGAAGCGTTCGGACGCGAGCTCGGCGAGCGCCCGGGTGCGTTCGCGCAGTAGGAAGGTGACGAAGCGCGAGGGGCGCAGGTCGTCGTTCAGGCGCTCGAACAGCTCCTGCCGGTGCACGAGGCGGTCCCGGCCCTCCGTCAGCTCGGCTCGCCGCCGCGCTGCCTCGGCTAGCTCCTCGGCCCGCCGGGCGGCGACGTCGGCTTCGACCCGGGACCCACCGAGGGCGTCGGTCACCGTCCGGCCGGGTTCCAGCCCGAGGGACACCCGCAGCTCGGTGAGCTCGGCTTCGGCCCCCTGCGCCTCGGTCCGGGCCGCGTCGAGGCGCTCGCCGAGGTCGGCGATACGCGCCCGCACGGCCTCCACGGTGCGCCGCACCGCCGGGATCAGCACCTGTGCGTCGTCGCCTGCAGGAGGGGGCAGCTCGCACGCTGCCGCGGCCAGCACCACCGCCCCGTACAGGCGGGTACGCTCGGCTGCGGCGTCGCGTATCGAGGCCGCGACCTCGTCCCGGCGCCGTCGTGCCCGCTCGAGGCGCTCGGAGGCATCCCTGAGCCTCGCCTCGCGCTCTCGTAGAGCTTGCAGACGGCGCTCGATCTCCGCCCCCGGATCGGCGACGTCACCCAGCGCATCGGCCAGGCGGCGCTCCCCGTCGGCGATCTCCCGGCGGCGATCCTCGAGCGCTTCCGATAGGTGGCGGGCCTCGGCGAGCTCACGGTCGCGGGCACCGACCGCGTCCTGCAGCGATCCGCGCGCCGCATGCAGCTGTGCCTCGGCCTCGGACGCCGCGGCGCGCGCCCCGTCCAGCGCCGGCAGACCACCGGCGCGCGGCACCCGCGTGACGGTCTGCTCGCACACCGGACACGGCTGCCCTGCGCTCAGCGTCTCGCGCAGGACGTGCGCCGCGTGTGCCCGCTCGAGGTCTCTGAGCGCGTCGCTCGCCTCGCGCAGCCGCAGCTCGGCCTTGTCCGCTTCGTCGCGTGCGGCGTCGGCCGCGGCTCCGAGCTCCTCGCACCGTGCCCGGACCCGGTCGAGACGGCCGGCCAGCTCGTCGGCTTGCGACCGCAACCTCTGGACGGACGCGAGCGTCTCCTGGAGACGCGCGAGGTCGGCCTCGGAGCCGAGCGAGGCATCCGCTCGTTCGGCACGCGTCGACGACAACGCTTCCTCGCACGCCGTCACCGCCTGCTCCGCGGCCGCCGCGTCCGCGGCGAGTCGCTCCTCGCGCTCGGCAAGAGCGGCGAGCCGATCGGCGCCGGGAAGCCCTTCGGCGGCCTGTTCGACGCGCCGGAGCCGGTCGCCGAGATCCACGAGGCGCGCCTCTGTCGTGCGGCGCAGGGCGATCAAGCGCTCCTCCTCGGGGACCGCTGCCTCGAGCCGCTGGACCCTGCGCATGCACTCCTGCGCGTCCTTGCGGGCCTGCTTCACGCGGCGCTGCACGTCGTCGGGGATCGTCGCCAGCTCACCGTCGAGCCGCGCCAGGTCGAGCTCGAGCGTACGCAGCTCTTCCTGCGCCGCCCGGCGGACGTCTTCGATCCGCTCGAGTCGGAACAGGCCCTTGAGTATCTCGGTGCGGTCTGTGGGGGTGGCCGACAGGAACTCGTCGAAGCGTCCCTGTGCCAGCAGCACCGACGAGCAGAAGCCGTTGAAGTCGAGACCGATCAGTGCCTGGATGCGCTCGTTGACCTCCGCTTCGCCCGAGAACCTTTGGCCCGACGACACGTCGATCAACAGGTGTTCGCCCGCCCCCTGCCGAGGCAGCACGCGCCGTACCTCGTGGTCGTAACCGTCGACCTGGAAGCGCAGGGCCACCACCGCCCGGTCGGAACGGCTGCAGATCAGGCGCTTGGTGGCTCTCTGCTCTCGTGGTGTGCGCCCGTAGAGGGCGAAGCAGATGCCGTCGAGGATCGACGACTTGCCGGAACCGGTCGGCCCCACGATCGCGATGAGGCTGCGGCCCTCGAAGACGAAGTCGGCCTGGTCGCGATGGCTGCGGAAGCCGGCGAGCGTGAGCGCGAGCGGCCTCACGTCTCGACCCCCGCGCCGGTGCACAGGTCGACGAAGGCTTCCAGCAACTCGGCCGAGGGTGCGACCCCGTGCTGGGCCAGGCAGTAGTCGCGGTAGAGCTCGTGCAGCGGACGGCCCGACTCCGACGTGCGCACCTCGCCGTGCCGCTCGTACTCGGCGCGCACGTAGAGAGCGTTGGGCAACAGCGAGCGCACCTCGTCGGCAAGGCCCGGGCGGGGCCCGTCGGTCGGAACGGTTACGCGCAGGATGTCGTCGCCGAACGAATCCGCCTGCGCCCGTAGCTCGTCGAGCGTCCCGGTGACGTCGCGCAGACGGCGCCCCGAGGTGATCGCCACCGGTGTGACCCGGGCCCCCGGGCGCTGCGGCGTGACCTCGACGACCAGCACGTTCTTGTCCTGGCCGCGCTCGCCGAAGTCGAGCTGCATCAGGCTGCCCGCGTACCAGCCGTGGTCGGTGCCGGGCGCCTGCTGGGTGAGGTGGATGTGGCCGAGAGCCGCGTAACGGACGCCCGGCGGTATCGCCGCGCTACGAGCCATGAACGCTTCGCCGATGTGCAGTGGCCGCTCGGAGCCGGACGGCACCGCTCCGTCGACCATGAAGTGGCCGGTGAGGATGGTGACCGCGTCGCGCGACGCGTCGGCCGCCAGGGCGTCGGCGTAGGCCGCGGTTATGCGCCGCACCCTCTCGGCGTAGGACTTGTACCACTCCTCGGTCGGGTCGAGGAAGTCGATCGTGGCGCTCTCGTGCAGGAAGGGCATGCACGCGATGCGCGCCTCGCAGTCGCCGGCGCGCGCCGGGATCGTGACCACGTTCCCCTCCCCCGGCCGCCTGATGCGATCGATCAGATGGATGCCCGAGTCGTGCAGGTAGGGGGCCAACACCCCGAAGAGCGCATGCGAGTCGTGGTTGCCGGGGATCGCGACCACCGGAGCGACGTCGGCGAGGCGCGCCAGGGCGTCGAGCACGAGCCCCATCGACTCGAACGGGGGCAGCGCCCTGTCGAAGAGATCGCCGGCGACGATCGTCGCGTCGACGCGCGCATCGCGTGCCACCGCAACGACCTCGTCGAGCACCGACGCGTATTCAGCGCTGCGGTCGATGCGTCCGAGGCGCTTGCCTACGTGCCAGTCGGCGGTGTGCAGGATCCTCATCGCCGGGTCACAGGCCCTCGAAGGGATCGCCCTCGTCGGCAACCTCCTCGGCGCGCGTCGCCCACGGCGGGAAGGGAAACTCCAAAAGCACCGGGGCGGGGATGCTCGGCTGCGACAGCACCATCGTGCCGGGCTTGAGCAAGCGCGCCCTGGCGCGCGTCGAGGGCAGCATCCAGCCGTACTCGGAGCGCTCGGCCTCGGCGGCATCGAGCCGCCCCGTGACCCTGAGTGAGGCGTTGGCGAGCACGTCGGGGTCGACGCGCGACGCGCTCTGCTGCGCCCCGATCAGCAGGATCCCCAGCGATCTGCCGCGCTGCGCGATGTCCACCAGCGTGTCGCGGATCGGGCTCCACCCTTCGCGCGGCGCGTACTTGTTGAGCTCGTCGAGCACGATGACCGATAGCGGCAGCCGTCCGCGTCCCTCCTTGTCGTCGTGGACCTCTTTCACCAGGGCACCGACGACGAAGCGCTGGGCGGCCTCGTGCAGCCGGTGGATGTCCACCACCGTCACCGCCTCTGCGGTGCGGTCGATCCGCCGTGACCTTCCGGCCCTCACGAGCGCGCCCACGCGCGGCACCGCAGCCCACAGCCGTCTCATGAACGCGGCCACCGTGCCCGGCGCGACCCTGCCGGTCCACGCCTGATCGGCGTCGCCGCCGTGTTCGGGCTCGAGGTACTCAGTCAACGCCTCGACGAGGTCGCCAAGGGTGCGCACGACCTTCTCGCCGGGGGCCGGCAGCACCGGCTCGTCGGAGTGCAAGCCACCCGCCGGGTCCCGCAGCACCAGCGCGCCCGGCTCGCCGGCGACGTCGCAGGCGAAGCGTCGCAGCTGGCGGGCGACCCGCTCCGCCACGAAGGTGAGCTGATTGCGGGCGTCGGCCGCCTCGGTGAACAGGAACGCCAGCAGATCCTCGTCGACGAACTCGCGCGGCGTCCAGCGGAAGGCCTGCACCCCCTCGTCGCGTGCCGACGTGTTGGGGATGCCGTCGCCCGCTTCGCCGCCGCTCGAGGGCGCCCACAAGGACACCGACGGAAACGGCTCCGGGTCCATGCCCAGTGCCCGCCAGCCGTCGGCGTCCTCGGGACGGAAGGCGCGGTTGGGGCGGTCGAGGAACAGCAGGTCCTCGCCCTTGACGTTGAACACGAGCACGCGCAGGTTGACCCCCGAGGGCCCGAGGATCTCGGGGTGGGAGGTCAAACAGCGCAGGAAGAACAGCGCATACGAGGTCTTGGTCGCCACCCCCGAGACCCCCGAGATGTTCATGTGGGCGCCCTTGGTCCCGTCGAAAAAGTCGATGTCGACCCACACCGGCTCGCCGTCGCGCGACCGGCCCACCGGCAAGGCGCGGTCGCGGCCTCCGGCCCGCATCTCGTCCACGTACAGGGCGCGTTCGCGCTCGTCCGCGCTGCAGCGGTAGACGGGCTCGCCGGGGTCTGGAGCGATCCACAGCTCGGGCAGCACCCGGACCACCTGCACCGTCGCGGTGCGGGAGCGCTCCGCCGGCAGGGTGCCCTCGACCGCGACCCGGAAAGTATCCGAGCCGTAGCGGGTGCCCTCGTAGCGCGCCGACACCTCGGTCACGATGCCGTAGGTGGCGACCTCGCCGACCTTGGGCACCGGGGTACGGACCACGACGAGGTCGTCCAGCTGGAGGTACTCGTCGTCGTGCAGCACGACGTGGAAGCTCTGGCTCGTGCTGTCCTCCGAGCCGAGCACCAGCCCCACGGGCGGGAGATCAGCCACCGCCGGCTCCGGCCGAGGCCGCCCGGGCGGCGGACACGATGCGACGCAGGATCAGGTCACGCTCGCCGAGGAGGTGGTGCAGCCGCCGCTCCAGCCCGGCCACCGGCACGAGGTTCTGCGGGGCGCGTGCATCCCATCCGGGGGCCGACGCGAAGGCCGGCAGCAGGGCGGCGCTGATGCCGGCCAGCGCGACCGCGGCGTCGAGCCCGACCCCGGTGGGCACCTCGCAGCGTACGAGCCCGTGCCAGCCGTGATGGTGGTCCTCGAGCTCGCACAAGCGCAGGTACCACGAATAGCGGGGTCGTGGCTCGCCGAAGGCGAACAGGGGGGTGCGTTGGCCGCATCCCAGCGCGCCCAGGGTAGCTTCGTGCCGGTCGTCGAGGTAGCGACGGTGGTGGGCCTTGATCACGCCCACGATCGCCGCGGGTCCGCCCCGCATCACGGCCAGGGGCCCGTCGACGAACACGACCGAGTCCGCCGCCGCGAGCGACTGCGCCAGGGCCGCCTCGGCCGTCCGCATGCGGTCGTGGATCGCGTGGACCAGGGAGTCCTCGTCCCGCGCCGGCAAAGACAGGCACTCGTAGGCGGTGCCGGCGATCGGAAGCTCGAGGCTCACCCCGTCGCCCACCGCGATGTAGCGCCGCACCTCGGCATGCACGATCGCGGCCCTGCGGCGGACCCACCACCGCGCCCCCCGGCGGGGGTCGATGGGCGCCGGG
>CADDZG010000022.1 GCA_902812355.1 Actinomycetota bacterium
CAAGGGTCCCGGCGCTCCGCCGAGGAACCGGCGGGCGAGGACCAGGCCGTGGAGCCCGAGGCCGTGGAGCCCGAGGCCGCGGAGCTCGAGGCCGCGGAGCTCGAGGCCGCGGAGCCCGAGAGGGAGGATCAGGGAGCCGCCGGCGGTGAGGAGGCCGCGGGCTCCGACGGCGACGAGGAACCCGAGGCCTGAACCTCAGAATCGATCTCGCCTACGACGGCAGCGGATACCACGGCTTCGCCGCACAGCCGGGCCTGCCTACCGTCCAGGGCGCCCTGGAGGAGGCCCTGCGCAAGGTCCTGCGCCGCGACCGGATCGACCTCGCCTGTGCCGGTCGTACCGACGCCGGTGTGCACGCGCTGGCGCAGGTGGTGAGCGTTGCCGACGCTCCCGCCGACGCCGACCCGGACCGCCTCGTGGGCGCGCTCAACGGGCTGCTGGGCCCTGCGATAGCCGTGCATGGCTGCAGGGTCGTGCCCGACGACTTCCACGCCCGCTTCTCGGCCCGGTCGCGCGCCTACGTTTATGCGCTGCTGGTGGGAGGGCCGCCGGATCCCTTCCTGGCGCGCACGACGTGGATCCACCCGGGCCCCCTGGACGTAACCGCGATGCAGGAGGCGGCCGGCCACCTCGTCGGCCCCCACGACTTCTCGTCCTTCGGCCGGGTCCCCCCCGGGGGCAGTGCCGAGCGTGTCCTCTTCGAGCTCGGCTGCGAGCAGGAGGGGAGGATCCTGCGGATCCGGGCACGGGCGAACGCGTTCCTGCAGCAGATGGTCCGCTCGCTCGCGGGGACCTTGGTGCATGTGGGCGAGGGCCGCATTGCCCCCGATGCGATGCCCGCGGTGCTCGCGGCACGTGATCGCCAGGCGGCCGGTCCGGTGGCTCCTGCGCAGGGCCTGTGCCTGGTTGCGGTGGAGTACGACGAGGGTTGGAGCCGGCCTCCCGCGGTTTGACCGCCCCGGCGCGGCCCGGTTATCCTGGGATTCTCCCGATATCGAGCGCAGGTGGACGCGCGCTCGGTCAGAGCGTGAGGACGCGCGTGAGAACCCACGTCACGAAGCCGAAAGACATAACGCGTCGCTGGTGGGTCGTCGATGCCGACGGCGTCGTGCTCGGTCGCCTCGCGTCCGAGGTGGCCCAACGCCTCCGGGGCAAGCACAAGGCGAACTACAGCCCTCACCTGGACAACGGCGATCACGTCGTGGTCGTGAACGCGGCGAAGGTCGTGGTCACGGGTAACAAGCTCGCCCAGAAGCAGCTGCGGCGACACTCCGGCTACCCGGGCGGCCTCCGCTCCAAGCCCTACGAACAGGTGATGCTGGACTCACCCGAGCTCGCGGTGCGCAAGGCCGTGGCCGGGATGCTGCCGCACAACCGGCTCGGCCGGGCGATGCTGCGCAAGCTCAAGGTCTACGCGGGTCCCGACCACCCGCACACCGCGCAGCGGCCCGAGCGGCTGGATCTGCGTGCGGTGGCCGCTCCGAAGGATCCCGAACAGGCCCACACCGTCGAGGAGGTCCTGCACTGATGGCCGAGGTTCTCAGCCGCTCGACCGGGCGGCGCAAGGAGGCGGTGTGCCGCCTGCGTCTGACCCAGGGCGAGGGACGCTGGAGCATCAACGGGCGGCCGCTGGAGGACTACTTCCCGTCGGCCACGCACCGCATGGTCATCACCGAGCCCTTGCGCCTCACCGAGACCGAGGGGCGTTACGACATCGTCTGCACCCTGGAAGGCGGAGGCGTCTCGGGCCAGGCCGGCGCGCTGCGCCACGCGATCGCACGGGCTCTGGCGGGCATGGACCCAGATCTGCGGTCGGCGCTCAAGCGCGCGGGGTTCCTCACCCGGGATGCACGCGAGAAGGAGCGCCGCAAGTACGGGCTCAAGAAGGCCCGCAAGGCGCCCCAGTACTCCAAGCGCTGAGCCGGCGACCATGCGGAGCCCGGCCCCCTGTGGTTGACGCGCCGGGCGTGCTAGCGTGGCGGGGCGGGGCCCGATGGGAGCGGTGGGCCGCTCCCGTGGTGGAGGCTGTCATCGGGCCACCGTCCAACACCACCCCTGGCGTGCGACCTCACTACCCGTAGACTGCTCAGTCGTGGCTCCTCTGCTCGAGGTGCGCGACCTCGCCAAGCGCTACCGTGCCACCGACGCGCTGCGGGGGGTATCTCTGCGGGTCGAAGGCGCGAGCCTCGTCGGTCTGCTCGGCCCCAACGGGGCCGGCAAATCCACCCTGGTCAAGATCTGCTGCGGGCTCGTGCACCCCACCTCCGGCGAGGTGCGGGTCGCCGGTCATGCTCCCGGCACGCCCGAGGCTTGCGCGGCGATCGGATACCTCGCCGAGCTCTTCCGCTTCCCGCCGTGGCTCAGCGCCGACGAGGTTCTGCGGCTGCATCAGGAGCTGGCGGGATCGCGCGGTGGTGCGGAGGAGCGCTCGGCCCTCCTCGAGCTCGTCGGGCTCGGCTACGCCGCCGGGCGCCGCGTGGGCGAGATGTCCAAGGGGATGCAGCAGCGCCTCGGCATCGCTCAGGCGCTGATCGGTTCGCCCCCCTTGCTGCTGCTCGACGAACCGACCAGCGCGCTCGATCCCGCCGGCCGGCGGGACGTGCGCGACCTGCTGGTGGAGCTGCGGGCCAGGGGGACCTCGGTGCTGCTCAACTCGCACCTGTTGAGCGAGGTCGAGCTCGTGTGCGACCGGGTTGTGATCATCGATGCCGGCCGGGTCGTCGCCGAGGGCGATCCCGGGCGGCTGGCTCGTGCCGGAGGCGTGGAGATCGAGACCGCCTCGGGCATCAGGCACTTCCCCGATGCGGGCCGGGACGACATCCCCGGGCTCGTCGCCCGCCTCGTCGCCGAGGGCGAAAGGGTCTACGAGGTGCGCCAGGTGCGCTCGACGCTGGAGGACGTCTACCTCGAGGTCGTCACGCCACAGGAGGGCCGGTGACGGCGGGCGCGACCCGCGGCATGTGGGTGATCGCGCGCTACACCTTCCGCGAGTGCGCGCGGCGCCGGGTGACGGTGGTGGTGCCGGTGCTGAGCGCGATCTTTCTCGCTCTCTACGGGCTCGGCGTCCACTTCGCCTTCGAGGCAGCCCACGGGACCACGAGGGCCGCCGGCGGGCTCGTCGACACCCACGCGCTGGTGGGCGCGACGCTCGTGGGTCTGGCGATGTTCGCGATCCTGTTCCTCGGCGCGGTGTTCGCCGTCTTCCTCACCTTCAACACCGTGCGCGGCGATGCCGAGACCGGTTCCCTGCAGACGCTCGTCGTGCGGCCGTTGAGCCGCCCCGCTCTGCTCGCCGGGCGCTTTTTGGGGGCGGGGATGCTGTGTGGTGTCTACGTCTTCGTGATGTACCTCGTGGCCGTGGCGATCACCGGCAGGATCGGCGACTGGTGGCCGCATCCGCTGCTGCTGCCCGGAGCCGCCTTGGTGGGGGCCGTGGTGATCGTCGCCGCCCTGTCGGTGTTGGTCTCCGTGTACCTCACCGCGATACCGAGCGGGATCGTGGTGCTGATGCTCTATCTCGCGGGGCTGCTGGCCGGCTTGCTCGGGCAGATCGGCGACGCGCTGTCGCTGTCCAACCTGCAGACCACCGGGAGGTACATCGCCTTCGTGGTCCCCTTCGAGGCCCTGTACCAGCAGGGGCTCAACTCGCTCACCAGCGGGATGACGGGTCTCGCCCGGGTGATCGTGCAGCTCGGCCCCTTCGGGGGGGCCCAGGACTTCGGGTCGTGGCTGTGGCTGTACTGCCTCGGCTACCTGCTCGCCGTGGCCGCGCTGGCGACCTGGTCCTTCGCCCGCCGCGACCTCTGAGGGACCGGCGACGCGCAGGTCGCGCCGTGCTGCGTCACCGATCGGTGGACAGCATCCGGCGCAACACCATCTGCAGGACGCCGCCGTGGCGGTAATAGTCGAGCTCGACGTCGGAATCGATCCTCACCGTCACCTCGAAGCTCCGGGTCGTCCCGTCTTCGGCGCGCGCCGTGACCCGTGCCGTGGCCCCGGGCCGCAGATCGCCGGCGATACCGGCGATCGTGTAGGTCTCCTCGCCCGTTAGCCCCAGGGACCCGCGATCCTCGCCGGGCCGGAACTGCAGCGGCAGCACCCCCATGCCCACGAGGTTGCTGCGGTGGATCCGTTCGAAGCTCTCGGCTATCACGGCACGCATCCCCAGCAGGGCGGGGCCCTTGGCGGCCCAGTCGCGGCTCGAGCCCGAGCCGTACTCCTTGCCGGCGATGCCGATGAGGGGCACGCCTTCCTGCATGTAGCGCATCGCGGCGTCGAAGATCGTCATCTGCTCGCCGTCGGGGAGATGGCGGGTGAAGCCGCCCTCGACCCCGGGCACCAGAAGGTTGCGCAGACGGATGTTGGCGAAGGTGCCGCGCATCATGACCTCGTGGTTGCCGCGTCGTGACCCGTAGGAGTTGAAGTCCTCGGGGCGCACGCCGTGGTCGATCAGGTATCTGCCGGCTGGGCTGTGTGGCGGTATAGATCCCGCCGGGGAGATGTGGTCGGTGGTCACCGAATCCCCGACGACCACGAGGCAACGCGCTCCCTCGATGTCCCTCGGCGGGTCCGGTTCGGGACCGAGATCTTCGAAGAATGGAGGCTCGCGCACGTAGGTGGAATCCGGATCCCATCCGAATGTGTCGCCTTCGGGGGCCGGCAGCCGGCGCCAGCGCTCGTCGCCGTCGAAGATCGTGTCGTACTCGCGGATGAACAGCTCGGAGGTCACCGCATCCATCGCCGCGGCGACCTCTTCGGTGCTCGGCCAGATGTCCCGCAGGTACACCGGCTCGCCGTCCGCCCCGGTGCCCAGCGGGTCGCTCGTGAGGTCCACCTCGATCGTCCCGGCGAGGGCGAAGGCGATCACCAGGGGTGGTGATGCGAGGTAGGAAGCCTTGACCTGCGGGTGGATCCGGCCTTCGAAGTTGCGGTTGCCCGACAGCACGGACACGACCGCGAGGTCGTCGCGATCGATCGCCTCGCTCACCGGAGCCGGCAGCGGTCCGGAGTTGCCGATGCAGGTCGTGCAGCCGTAGCCGACGGTGTAGAAGCCGAGCTTCTCGAGATAGGGGGTCAGCCCCGCGCCCTCGAGGTAGTCGCTGACGACGCGGCTGCCGGGGGCCAGAGACGTCTTGACCCACGGCTTCGTCGCCAGGCCGCGCTCGACGGCCTTGCGCGCCAGTAGTCCGGCGGCGAGCATCACGCTCGGGTTCGAGGTGTTGGTGCACGAGGTGATCGCCGCTATGACCACCGAACCGTCGCCGATCTCGACCTCGTCACCGTTGCCGAGGCGCACCCGGGCACGCTTGTTGCCCGGGAAGGAGGACGCAAAGCTGTCGTGCACCACGGACAGCAGGACGCGGTCCTGCGGCCGCCGCGGCCCGGCGACGCTCGGCTGCACCGAGGACAGGTCGAGCTCGAGCGACTCGGAGAAGACGGGGTCGGGGGTGTCGTCGGTGCGGAACAGGCCCTGGGCCTTGGTGTAGGCCTCGACCAGCTCGATCAGCTCGGGCGGGCGGCCGGTGAGCCGCAGGTAGTCGAGTGTCTGTGCGTCGGGAGGGAACAGGGCGGCGGTGGCGCCGTACTCGGGGCACATGTTGGACAGGGTGGCGCGATCGGCGACGCCGAGCGTGGACAGGCCCGCACCGTAGAACTCGACGAACCTGCCGACCACGCCGTGGGCACGCAGCATCTCGGTGACGGTGAGGACGAGGTCGGTGGCGGTGACCCCCTCCTGCAGCGCACCCGTGAAGCGGAAGCCGACGACGGTGGGTGTCAGCAGCGGGATCGGTTGCCCCAGCAGGGCCGCCTCGGCCTCGATGCCGCCCACCCCCCAGCCGAGCACCCCGAGCCCGTTGATCATCGTCGTGTGCGAATCGGTGCCCACCAGCGTGTCGGGCACGGCCAGGTGCCCGTGGTCGTCTTCGACCGTCGATACGACCTTGCCGAGGTATTCGAGGTTGACCTGGTGCACGATGCCCATGCCCGGAGGCACCACCCGGAAGCCGTCGAAAGCTTGCTGGGCCCACTTGAGCAACGAGTAGCGCTCGCGGTTGCGCTCGTACTCCCGTTCGACGTTGAAGGCGAAGGCGCTGCGGGTGCCGAAGCGGTCCACCTGCACGGAGTGGTCGATCACGAGATCGACCGGTACCGAGGGATCGACGGCACGCGGATCGCCGCCGGCGCGAGCGACGGCCGAGCGCATCGCGGCGAGGTCGACGGTTGAGGGAACCCCGGTGAAGTCCTGCAGGATCACCCGTGAGGGGGCGAAGGGGAACTCGCGCGCCGCTACCTCCCCGGTGCCCCAGCGGGCGAGGTTGGACACCGCGTCCTCGTCGGCAAAGCCGGCGGCGACCATGCGCACGAGGTTCTCGAGCAGCACCTTGACCGTCACCGGCATCGCCTCGGGCCGTGCCCCGGAACGGTCGGCGAGGGCGTTGAGATCGTGAAATGCGACCTCGCCCGCGTCCACGCGCAAGGTGGCGCGGGTGCCGAAGGGGTCGGAAGCGGGCATCGCGTCCTCCTCGATAGCAGGTGGGCCGCGCCGCGGCCGCCGGAAGCGCACCGGCGCGTGCTGCCCCGATGATAGCCCGGGGGTCCGCGGCGGGAAGCCGGAGACGCGCCGGCGTGTTAGTCAGGAACCGGAAGCGGGGGCGGTCGATCCTTCCGATCAGGAGTGGACATGGCAGGCAGGTTCGAGGTCACCGGCATCGATCCTCAGCCCCGGGGCGAGCTCGCCGCGGCAGTGTGGAACAGGGATGGATCGGCATGGGGGCCGGGTGAAGACGATCCCGCCGAGCGTCTGGGATGGCTCGAGCTGCCGGGATCGATGCGGAGCGAGCTCGAGGGTCTGCGCTCCTACGGCGACGCCCTGCGCGACGCCGGCGTGCGCGACGTCGTGCTGCTCGGGATGGGGGGTTCGAGCCTCGCCCCCGAGGTCTACGCCGAGACCTTCGGCCCGGCCCCCGGCCGTCCGCGGCTGATCGTCGCGGATTCGACGCATCCCGCCCAGGTGAGTGGCCTGCGCGCCGCTCTCGACCCTCGCTCGACCTCGTTCATCGTGTCGAGCAAGTCCGGTACGACGGCCGAGACGATGGCCCTGTACCGCTACTTCCGGGCCTGGCTCGACGACGGGTCGCGCTACGTCGCCGTCACCGATCCCGGCACCCCTCTGGAGGCGCTCGCCGCCGACGAGGGCTTCGCCCGGGTGTTCACGAACCCGCCGGACATCGGCGGCCGCTACTCCGCTCTATCGCTGTTCGGACTGGTCCCGGCTGCGGCCCTGGGCGTGGACCTCGCTGCGCTCCTCGATGCCGCGGCGGCGGAGGCCGCCGCCTGCGGCGCGTCGGTCGCAACCGACGACAACCCGGGGCTGGTGATCGGGAGCACGATCGGCAACGCGGCGCGCGCGGGGAGAGACAAGCTCACCTTCCTCGTGTCGCGCCGGGTGGCGTCCTTCGGCGTATGGGTCGAGCAGCTCCTCGCCGAGTCCACCGGCAAGCAGGACACCGGCATCGTCCCGGTGGTGGAGGAGCCACCCGTGGATCCTGGGCGCTACGGCGGCGACCGCATTTTCGCCTGGGTCCACGATGCCGACGAGGGCGGCGATGCCGACCGGGTCGCGCAGCTCAAGCATGCCGGGCACCCGGTGATCGAGTCCGTGGTGCAGGGGGCCTACGGGTTGGGGGCCGAGATGTTCCGGTGGGAGTTCGCCACCGCGGTGGCTGGGGCGATCCTTGGGATCAACCCTTTCGATCAGCCCAACGTGGAGGCGGCCAAGGCCGCGGCCCGGACGGCCCTGAGCTCCGGCGACGAGCCGCGCTGGAAGACCTCGGACCCGGCGGCCCTGTTCGACGGGCTCGCTCCGCCCGAGCTCGGTGTGGTGGTGGCCTTCGCGCCGCGCGACGCGGCCCACGACGAGGTCCTCCAGGGCGCCCGCCGCAAGCTGATCGCGGCGTCGGGGGCGGCGACGATGCGCGGCTTCGGCCCCCGCTACCTGCATTCCACCGGGCAGCTGCACAAGGGCGGGCCCAAGGCGATCCGCGTGCTCGTCGCCCTCGAGCGGCCGGGCTTCGACGAACCAATCCCGGGGGAGGACTACGGGTTCGCCCGCCTGGTCACCGCTCAAGCGGTGGGCGACGCACGGGCCCTGCACGATGCCGGACGACGGGTGGCCACCTGCGACTGGGAAGCCCTGGCACGGTGGGTGGCGTCGTGAGCTGGCAGCGGACGCCTCCCGATCACGTGATCGTGATCTTCGGTGCCAACGGCGACCTCAGCCGCCGCAAGCTGCTGCCGGCCCTGTTCCACCTCCACTGCGAGGGCCTGATGCCGCGGCGCTACCGCATCATCGGCAACTCGCGCAGCGAGCTCAGCGACGACGGCTTCCGGAACCTGGCGCGCGAGGCGATCGAGCGTTTCTCGGGGCTCGGCCCGGACGACGAGCGCTTCGGCGAGTTCGCCGAGACGCTGTCCTACGTGTCCCACGATTTCCGTCCCGACGACACCGATCCCTTGCACTCGGCCCTCGACCGGGCCGAGCGCGAAGTGGGGGGCGAGCCCCGGCGCCTCTTCTACCTCGCGGTGCCGCCGACCGCGTTCCCCACGATCACCGAGGCGCTGGGCAAGTGCGGCATCACGCAGCGCTGCCGGGTGGTGTTCGAGAAACCGTTCGGTACCGACCTCGAGAGTTTCCGGGAGCTCGACCGGCTCGTGCACTCCGTGCTCGAGGAGGACCAGGTCTACCGGATCGATCACTTCCTGGGCAAGGAGGCGGTCCAGAACATTCTGGCGCTGCGCTTCGCCAACGGCATGTTCGAGCCGATCTGGAACCGCAACTACATAGACCACGTGCAGATCGACGTCCCCGAGGAGATCGACGTCGGCCGCCGCGCCGGCTTCTACGAGCAGACCGGGGCGCTGCGCGACATGCTGGTCACGCACCTGTTCCAGGTGCTGGCCTTCGTCGCCATGGAGCCGCCGGCGTCGCTGGATCCCGAGCCGTTGATGGACGAGCGCGACAAGGTGTTCGACGTCATGGCTCAGATGACGCCGGACGACATCGTGCGGGGACAGTACGACGGCTACCGTGAAGCCGAGGGCGTGGCGCCCGACAGCACCACCGAGACGTTCGTAGCGGCCCGGGTGTGCCTCGAGAACTGGCGGTGGAAGGACGTTCCCTTCTATCTCCGCACCGGCAAGGGGATGGCCGAGAAGCGCTCCGCAGTGACGCTCGCCTTCCGGTCACCTCCGATGCGCATGTTCCCGGATTTCGTGGACCCGCGTCGTTTCGCCCCCAATCACCTGACCTTCGAGCTCGGCCCCCACGACGGCGTGGTCCTCGCCTTCCTCGCCAAGAAGCCCGGTCCCAGCATCGAGCTCGGCCGCGCGCACATGGAGTTCCGCTACACGTCTGCGTTCGGCGATCTGATCGGCGATTACGAACGCCTCATCCACGACGCCATGATCGGCGACCGCACACTGTTCTCGCGCGGCGATGGGATCGAGGCGGCGTGGAAGGTGGTCCAGCCGGTGCTCGACGACCCGGGTCCGTTGTACGTGTACCCGCGCGGCAGCTGGGGGCCGGACGCGATCGACCGGCTGATCGCTCCGCGTCAGTGGCACTTCCCGGTGTCTCGTTCCCATGCCTTCGAACCCGTCGAAAGGAGCGACCGATGACCGACAAGGTGAGGTTCCACTTCGATCCGTTGTGCCCATGGGCGTGGCAGAGCTCCAAGTGGATCCGGGAGGTGACCCGGGTGCGCGACGTGGAGGTCGAGTGGGCCCTGTTCAGCCTCCAGCTGATCAACGCAGACAAGGAGGGCGGGGACCCGCTGGCGGACGTGCACGTCAAGGGCACCCCCGCACTGCGCACGCTCGTGCTGGTGCAGCGGGAGGCCGGCAGCCAAGGGGTCGGGCGGGTCTACGAGGCGATCGGCAACCGCGTGCACGAAGGCGGTGAGGAGCTTAGCCCAGATGCCGTCAAGAAGGCGCTGGACGATGCCGGGTTCGACCCGGGCCTGGTAGACCGGGCTCTGTCGGACCCGTCGACGATGGACGAGGTGCGCCGGCAGCACACCGAAGCGGTCGAGACCGCCGGCGCCTTCGGGGTGCCGACCCTGGTCTTCGCATCGGGCCGCGGCATCTTCGGCCCGGTGATCGCGCGGCCTCCCGGCGGGGAAGCCTCGGGCGAGCTCTACGACCACGTGCGCGCCCTTGCCGAGCTCGACGGCTTCTTCGAGCTCAAGCGGGAGCGGGATCGCAGACCGGGGCAGTGACGCCGTGCGTGTCCTGATCGCCGGCGACATGGAGGGGGTCGCCGGTATCACCAGGTGGGATCAGGTGATGGCCGGCAAACCCCTGTACGAGGAGGGGCGGCGCCTCTACACCGCGGAGATCAACGCCGCGGTGCGAGGGGCGTTCGCCGCCGGGGCCGACGAGGTGGTGGTGATGGACTGCCACGGCGCGGGCGGTGACGCCAGCTTCAACTCCCTGATCTACGACGAGCTCGACGAGCGCTGTGAGGCGGTAGTCCAGGACGAATGGACCGGCTACACGGAGATGCTCGAGCAGGGGTGCGACGCGGCGCTGTTCGTCGGCATGCACGCGATGGCCGGTGCGGCCCGCGGGGTGCTGAGCCACACGGTGTCGGGCACGTCGTGGCGGAACCTCTTTTTCAACGGCACCCGGGTTGGTGAGACCGGCATCAACGCGGCTCTGTGCGGCACTTGGGGCTGCCCGGTGCTGCTCGTCACCGGCGACGACGTGGTGTGCGAGGAAGCCCGGGCGTTGCTCGGCGCGGAGCTGGGCACCGTAACCGTCAAGCGCGGTCTGGGACGTTTCTCCGCCCGGCACCTCGCACCGGCCCGAGCACGGGCGGCGATCGAGGATGCCGCCCGAAGGGTCCTGGCGCAGTCGCCCGCGGTGAAGCCCTACGATCCGGGCCGTCCGTGCGAAGTGCTCGTCGAGCTAGCCGCTCCCGAGCATGCCTCCAAGTACCGCCACCGCGACGGGGTCGAGCTGCGGGACGCACGCACCGTGGCCGCAACCGCGCCGGATTGGTTGAGCGCGTGGAGGCGGATCTACTTCTGAAGCGCTCCGGGCCCGGCGCGGCGCGCCCCGCCGTCGGATTCGGTGGGGGCGCGCAGCGCGAGCACGGCGTTGTGCCCGCCGAAACCGAACGAGTTGCATAGGGCCACGGCGACGCGCGCGGCGCGCGCTCCTTCCACGACGTAATCGAGGTCGCACTCGGGATCACGCTCGCGGTGATTGATCGTCGGCGGGAGCAACCCTCGCTCCACCGCGAGGGCGGTGGCGGCGGTCTCGATCGCCCCCGCGGCGCCGAGCATGTGGCCGACCATCGACTTGGTCGACGACACCGGCGTCGCATAGGCCTTCTCGGGGCCCAGCACTTCCTTGATCGTGCGGGTCTCCGCCGCATCGTTGAGGGGCGTCGAGGTGCCGTGGGCGTTGATGTAGTCGACCGCGCCGGGGGCCTCGCCGGCGTCCTGCAGCGCCCCCCGCATCGCTTCTGCCGCCCCGGTGCCGGCGGGATCGGGCGCGGTCATGTGGTAGGCGTCGGCGGTGGCGCCGTAGCCGGCCACTTCCGCGTAGGCCCGGGCCCGGCGCTCGCGCACCCGCTCCTCGGCTTCGAGCACGACCACGCACGCGCCCTCCGACAGCACGAACCCATCGCGCCGGGCGTCGAAGGGGCGCGATGCGGTGGCGGGGTCCGGGTTGCGTGACAGGGCTCGCATCTGGGCGAACGCGGCGAAGGTGATCGGCACCAGCACGGCCTCCGAGCCCCCGGCCACGCACAAATCGAGCCGCCCGCTCTGGATCAGCCTGAAGGCCTCTCCGATCGCGTGGGCGCTCGACGCGCACGCAGTGCTGACACACATGTTCGGGCCGCGCAAGCCGAACTCGATCGCGATGCGCCCGGCCCCCGAGTTGGCCATCATGGCCGGAACGGTGAAGGCGCTGACGGCGCGCGCTCCGCGCCGGCCCAGCAGCTCGTACTGGTCGAGGATCGTCTGCAGGCCGCCCATGCCGGTGGAGAAGATCACGCCGCCGCGCGGCGGCTCCACCGAGGGCTTGCCGGCGTCCTCCCACGCGAGCTGGGCGGCGACGAGACCCATCTGCAGGAAACGATCGGTTCGCCGTGCCTCACGCACCCCGAGGTGGTGCTCGGGGTCGAAGTCCCGGACCTCCCCGGCGACCTTGACCGGCAGTTCGGAGGGGTCGAAGCGGGTCACCCGCGAGATGCCCGAGGCCCCCTCGAACAGCGCGGTGGCGAAGGTATCGACACCGGTGCCGATCGGGCTCACCGGCCCGATCCCGGTGATCAGGACACGCCTGGGCCGCGCCCCGTCCGCCCGCGTGTTCACTCCGGCAGCACCGCCGAGCCCCTGAAGCGCAGACCCTCGCCCAGCCAGTTGCCTCCGTCCACCGGCAGCGTCGTGCCCGTGACGTAGGACGACAGCGGCGAGGCGAGGAACACCGCGCAGGCACCGATCTCCCGGGCCGTGCCCCAGCGGCGCATCGGCGTGGCTGCGGCGACGACGTCGGCGACCGCGTCCCCGTACACGCTGCGCGCTGCATCGGACAGGAACAGCGGTGCCAGAGCGTTGACGCGGACGCCGAAGGGGGCCCACTCCAGGGCCAGGGTGCGCGTCATCGACACGACCCCGGCGCGGGCCGCTCCGGAGTGGACCATGCCGGCGGTGGGTCGCTCCGGAGCGGTGAGCACGATGTTGACGATCGCCCCGCCCCCCTGCTCGATCATCACTCGGCCCGCCGCCGAGCAGACGTTGAAGGTTCCGTTGAGGTTGAGGTCGACCACGGCCCGCCAGCCGCGCGGGCCGAGGTCCTCGGCCCGCACCGGGAACTGACCGCCCGCGTTGTTGACCACGATGTCGAGCCGGTCGTGGGCCGCGACCACCGACTCGACGACCTTGGACACGGCGCCGGGATCGCGGATGTCGAGCGTGCGCAGGTCGGCGCGACCCCCGTCGGCATCGATCGCGTGTACCGCCTTCTGCAGCGGCTCGCGCCGCCTCGCGGCTACGACCACGGTCGCCCCGAGCTGCGCCAGCGAGTGCGCGATCACGAAGCCGATGCCGGTGCCTCCGCCGGTCACCAGGGCGACCTGGCCGGCCAGCAGGTCGGGCCGGAAGGCATCGGTGAGGGCCGCGGTCCCGGTGTCGTCCGGGGCCCCGGCCCTGCCTGGGACCACCGCGCCGGTCACGCCGTCTCCCCGTAGGCCGGGGCCGTCCACCGAATCAGGTTGGCCCCCCACGACAGGCCCGCTCCGAAGGCGACCTGGAGCACGAGATCGCCGGGATGCACCCGCCCGGCGCGCCACGCGCGGTCGAGCGCGATCGGGATCGAGGCCGACGACGTGTTGCCGACCTCCGCGATGTCCATCACGGCCCGCTCGGCGGGGATGCCGAGGCGAGTCGCCACCGCGCTCATGATGCGGATGTTGGCCTGGTGGGGGATCAGCAGGTCGACGTCGTCGGGGGACAGCCCCGACTTCTCCAGCAGCTGTTCGCACGTGGCGGTCATGGCGGCTACTGCCCGCTTGTAGACGTCGCGCCCCGACGGCATCTTGACCGTGTGCCGGTTGGCGGCGATCGCGTCGGCGGTGATCGGGCACGCGGAGCCGCCGGCCGGGATCGTGAGCAGGTCGGCGGCGGATCCGTCGGCCCCCAGCAGCGAGGCGATCACCCCCGGCTCTTGGGACGGGACCATGACCGCGGCCCCCGAGCCGTCGCCGAACAGGATCGCGGTGTTGCGGTCGTCGACGTCGAGGATGCGGGACACCGCCTCCGCGCCGATCACGAGCACTGTGTCGGCCGCTCCCGAGGAGATCATCGCCGCGCCGAGCGACACCCCGTAGGTGAAGCCGGCGCACGCTGCGTTGAGGTCGAGGACGGGACACGAGATGCCGAGGCGATGCTGGACCAGCGACGCCGCAGACGGCAGCGGGCGGTCCGGCGTGAGGGTCGCCAGCATGAGCAGGTCGAGCTGGCCGGGGGCGATGCCGGCGGCGTCGAGAGCGGACTCGGCGGCGCGCACCGCCATGTCCGAGGTCGCCTGGCCCTCGGGGAGCCAGTGACGGGAGCGGATGCCGCAGCGGCCGACGATCCAGTCGTCGTCGACCCCGAGGCGCTCCTCGAAGAAGGCATTGGTCACCACCCGCTCGGGCAGGTAGGACCCGACCCCGGCGAGGGTGGCCGCCCTAGGCGATGTCACGATCGTCTCCGGCGTCTTGCAGACCGCGCCGGGGTCTGCGGTCGGATGTCACCTTCCGGGTACCTCCATCAACTCGTCGCACGCGCCGGGCCCGTCGATCAAACCCCGCGCCACCACCATCTGTTGTATCTCGGAAGTGCCCTCCTCGAACCAGTACCCGCGCGCGTCGCGGTAGATGCGCTCGATCGCGGCGTCGCGCGTGTAGCCGGTACCGCCGTGCATCGCCAGCGCGAGATCGGTGACCCTGGTGACCACCTCCTGGCAGAAGAGCTTGGTGGCGGACGCATGACCCGGGTGCAAACGGCCCTCGTCGAAGCGCCGGGCGGCGGCGCGCACGAGCGCATCGGCGGCGCGGATACGCGTGCCCATCTCTCCGATGTGCATCTGGATCGCCTGGCGCTCGGTTAGCGCGCGTCCGAAGGTGACGCGCCGGCGCGCGTAGGCGATCGCTTCGTCGAGGGCGCGCGCTGCGAGGCCGACCATCGTCGCGGCCAGGGATACACGGCTGTAGTCGAGGAAGCTCATCGCCACCTGCAGGCCCTGTCCGACCTCGCCGAGCCGGTGGCGATCGTCGATCGCCATGGCGTCGAAGCGCAGTCGCCCGTGTGCGGTGCCGGCGAGCCCCATCATGTGTTGCGACGCTTCGATCCGCAGGCCCTCGGCGGCACGCGGGATCAGGAAGGCGACCAACGAGTCCGGCGCCCTGCGGTCGTCGGCGGCGACGGTCAGCAGGAAGTGGTCGGCGATGCCGGCGAAGGTGATCAGGTGCTTCTCGCCGCTCAGAAGCCAGCGATCGCCGTCGCGCACGGCGCGTGAGGCGAGGTCCCGGCCGCTGCCGGCGGACGCCTCGGTGAGGGCGAAGGCCACGATCGTCTCGCCCGCAGCCATGCGTCCCAGCAGCGCCTTCTGCTCCGCAGACCCGTAGCGCCGGATCGGGCGCCATATCCCGTTGGCGACGTGGGTCAGCATCCGGCACGCGCCGGGCCCCATCCCGGCCGCTTCGAGGTAGGGGACGGCAGCAGACGCGTCCATCCCCGCGCCGCCGTACTCCTCCGGCAGGGTGAGCCCGAAGAGACCCGCGGCGCGTGCCCGCTCGAGCAGATCCGGGGGCACTCGGTCCTCGGCCTCGATGCGCGCGGCGGCGAGCTCGAACTCGCGTACGAGCGCCCTGAAGCTTGCGAGCGAGGGAGCCTGCCGGCCCTCCTCGGTCATCCGGGCGACCTCCGATGCGGACCAGGCAGCCACCGCAAGCTCAACCCGTCATCGTGAGGCCACCGCTCACGCTCAGGACTTGGCCGGTGACGAAACCCGCGTCCTCACGGGTGAAGTACGCGACCGCTCCCGCGATCTCCTCGGGATATGCCATGCGTTTGAGCGGCGTGGCAGCCACTATGCGCTGCATGATCTTGGCTCCGGTGGGATGTGCCTGGATCTCCTGCATCAGGGGGGTGTCGGTCGGGCCCGGCGACACCGCGTTCACGGTCACGCCGTCGCGAGCAAGCTCGCGTGCCAGCGACTTGGTCATGGCGAGCAGCGCGCCCTTCGTCGCCGAGTACACCACCTCGCCCATCGCTCCCACCCGTGCCGAATCCGACGATATGTTGACCACCCTTCCGTAGCCGGTGGCGCGCGCTCGCTCGACTATGAACGGTGCCAGCGTCATGGTGCAGTTGAGGGCGCCGAGCAGGTTGACGGCGACCACCTGGTGCCATTCGGCCGGGGTGGACTCGAGGAAGAAGCTCAGTTTCTCGATGCCCGCGTTGTTGACGAGGATGTCGACGTGACCGTGGCGATCCAGCAGCTCGTCGCGCGCTTGCTGCACCGACGACAGCTCCGCGACGTCGCAACGGATCGCCGAGGCGCGACCTCCCTCGGCGCGGATCTGCTCGGCCACCTGGGCACTGCGTTCGAGATGGCGCGCCGCGATCACGACGGTCACCCCTTGCTCCAGCGCGAGCCTCATCGCGGTCGCCCGCCCGATACCCGACGACCCACCGGTGACGACCGCGACGCGTTCCTGGACGGCCATGCTCCGGCTGACCTCCTAGACCGCTCGTCTTCCCGGTCCGCTATATCGCAGGCGGCCTTGACCCGGCGGTCAAGCGCAGCCGCGCTCTAGCTACCGGCGTTGCGGAAGCGAGCCACCGCCAAGGGGGCGAACACCAGCAGTATCGCGGCGCAGGACAGCGCCGCGACCGGGCCGTCGCTGCCGATCGGCTGGTCGAGCAACAGCCCCCGCACCGTGTTGATGATCAGCGTTATCGGCTGGTGGTCGGCGAAGGCCTGCAGCCATCCCGGCATGGATGCGGTCTGTACGAACGCGCTGCTCGCGAACGTGAGGGGGAACAGCCAGATGAAGCCGGCGGACTGGACCGCTTCCGGGTTGCGGACGAACAGCGCGATTGTGGCCCCGATCCACGAAAACGAGAACGACAGCAGCAACAGCATGCCGGCCGTGGCCAGCCACTCGAGCACCCCGGCCTCGGGACGGAAGCCGACGCCGAGACCCACCAGCACCATGATCAGCACGACGAGGCTGTTGCGGGCGAGATCGGCGAGCGTGCGACCCAGCAGAACTGCCGACCGCGCCATCGGCAGCGAGCGGAAGCGGTCGACGAGCCCGGTGCTGAGGTCGGTCGACAGCCCTATGCCGGTGGTCATGGCCCCGAAGGTCACGGTCTGCACGAACACTCCGGCCATGAGGAAGTTGACGTAGGAGGCTCCTTGCACGTTTATCGCCCCGCCGAACACGTAGCGGAACAGCAGCACGAACATCACCGGCTGGATCGTGGCGAACACCAAGAGCTCGGGGATGCGCGGTATGTGCAGCAAGCTGCGCTTGGTGAGCACCAGCGCGTCGGTCATCGCCCATCGCAGCCGGCCCCACGGCCGGAGCGCGGCCGCCGGCGCGCTCATACCGACACCTCCTCGCCGCGGTGATCGGGCGTGTCGCTGGGGACCGTGTCCTCGGCGGCGTGGCCGGTGAGCGCGAGGAAGACATCGTCGAGCGTCGGCCGGCGCAGGCTGAGGTCGTCGATCGCGACGCCCGCGGCGTCGAACTCGCGCACCACCTGGGCGAGCCCGCGCGTACCCGCGGTGAACGGGACCGACACGCGTCCGCCGTCGCGATCGACGAGCGGCTCGGAGTCGCCGGCGCGCGCCAGCAGGCGGGCCGCGGCGGCGAGATCGTCGGCACCGGGCACCGCGACCTCCAGCCTCTCGCCACCGACGCGGTCCTTGAGCTCGGACGAGGTGCCGCTCGCGATCACCCGTCCGTGGTCGACCACGGCGATGAGGTCGGCGAGACGGTCGGCCTCCTCGAGGTACTGGGTGGTGAGCAGGATCGTGGTCCCGCCCGAGACGAGCTCGGCGATCAGGTCCCACATCGTGAAGCGGCTGCGGGGATCGAGCCCAGTCGTCGGCTCGTCGAGGAACAGCACGGGCGGCGCTGCGACGAGGCTGGCGGCGAGGTCGAGGCGCCGGCGCATGCCTCCTGAGTAACCCTTGGCCAAACGTCCGCCGGCGTCGCCGAGGTCGAAACGATCGAGCAGCTCCAGCGCCCGGGCGCGTGCCTGCCGGGCCGGGAGCCGCGACAGCCGCCCGATCATCTCGAGGTTCTCGCGCCCGGTGAGGTACTCGTCCACGGCCGCGTACTGCCCGGTGAGCCCGATCCGTGCGCGCACCTGGTCGGGCTGCGTGCGGACGTCGTAGCCGGCGACCTCGGCGTGTCCGGAGTCGGCCTCCAGCAGGGTACAGAGGATCCGCACTGCCGTGGTCTTGCCGGCGCCATTCGGGCCGAGGACACCCAGGACCGTGCCGCGCTCGGCGGCGAGATCGAGCCCGTCGAGCGCCACCGTGGCGCCGAAGCGTTTGACCAGGCCCTCGGCCGCGATCATGGGTCTCTCTGCCAAACCAAACCTCCCTGTCGTGCGCGTCCTAGCTATGACGACGGGCGCGCCGCGCATTCATCGCCGGTCTCGTCGATCGTGACCCGCGGCGCGCGCAGGAACATCCGCCGAACGGCCTATGCCGGTGCCGCGCGGCGCCGGTGCCCCCATAGCCTGACATGGAGACGCTCCGTCGTCAGGGCAGGTCGGCGATCACGTCACCGAGGGGCTTGCGGATCCCGGTGAAGAACGGCACCTCGGCCTTGACGTAGCGGCGGGACTCGTTCGCTCGCAGAGCCCGGATCAGGTCGACTATGCGCTCGGGCGAGTCCGCCTCGAAGGCGAGGATCCACTCGTGGTCCCCGAGACCGAACGCGCTGGTGGTGTTGGTCAGGACGTCGGGGAAGGAGCGGCCGAGCTCGCCGTGCTCCCGCAGCATGCGGCCGCGTTCGGCCGGATCGAGCAGGTACCACTCGGGGCTGCGCACGAACGGGTAGACGCACAGGTAGCGCTTGGGAGGCTCGCCCTTGACGAAGGCCGGGGCATGGTCGGGGGTGAATTCGGCCGGGCGCACGATGCCCATGAAGCTCTCCACAGGCTGCAGGCAGCGCCCCAGCAGGCTGCGGCGCAGGGCGGTGGTGAGGTCCTGGATATCGTCGGCGCTGCGCGCCGTCCACCAGAACATGACGTCGGCGCGGGCGCTGAAGCCCGCGGTGGAGTAGGCGCCGCGCACCTGGACGCGCCCTTCGAAGTCGTCGAACAGGGCCTGTGTGTGCTTGGCCGCCACGCTGCGGTCGTCACCGAGAGCATCTGGGACGGCCCGGAACACGGGGTAGCAGGCGAAGATCGGATCCTCGGGCATGTCGACCTCCGGCTCGGGATTCCCATCCTATCGGCGCCGGGTGCGACACGGTCTCATAGGGCGCGCGCCGCCTCCCGCCCCTGGGCGACGCAGTCCGGCAGGCCCGAGCCGCGATAGCCGGCCCCCGCGACCACGACACCGGGCAGGTCGCGGGCCAGGGCCCGCTCGGCCGCGTCGATCGAACCGTCGTGGCCGACCCGGAACTCGGGCAGGGCCGCGCTCCAGCGCGTCAAGCGCGCCTCGACCGGCGCGGCCCGGGCCCCCAGCACGACCCCGAGCTCCCCGGTGAGGCGATCGAGCAGCTCGCCGTCGCTCGCGGCGTCGACGACGGGGTCGTCGTGCGCCCGCCCGGCGAAGGCGCGTACAACCACCGAGCCGTCGCCGGGGTCGGCGTGCGGCCACTTGGCCGAGTACCACGCACCCGCGGTCAGCGCCAGGCCCTCGATCGCGGGCACGAGGAAGCCGGTGCCGCCGGGCGGCACGGTCACCGCCCCCGGCGGGTAGACGAAGACCGCCACCGCGGCCGAGGCGAAAGGGACGCGCGTCAGCAGCCGGGATGCCTCGGGGGCCGGGCCTTCCAGCAGCGCGGCGGCCGCCGGAGGCGGCACGGCGAGGACGACCGCGTCGGCCCGCACGGTGTCGCCCCCGGCCTCGAGCTCGTAGCGCGACCCGGCCCGCCGCAGCGCGGTGACCGGGCGACCGGTCATGACCTCGGCCTCGGCGAGGTCCTTGGCGAGGGCGTCGACGAGGGCCCCCATGCCGCCGCGCAGCCCGAGGAAGGGGGGCAGATCGGATCCCGGATCTGCAGCGCGTTGCCGGGCTCGCAGGGCGCGGATCAGGCTCCCGCCGGCGGCCGCGGCGGCATGGATCTCGGGGGCGGCGGTCCTCGCCGACAGCTCGTCGACGTGTCCCGCCCGCGACGCGGCCACCATCGGATCGAGCATGCGGCGCACGACCTCGTCACCCATACGCCGGCGCACCAGCGGGCCCAGGGGGGCGTCGCCTCGCAGTGGCCGGCCCGGCAGCACGAGGTCGGCGGACGCCCTCAGCG
>CADDZG010000023.1 GCA_902812355.1 Actinomycetota bacterium
CTCGCTACGACCCGTGCTCCAGCAGGTAGTCGATGTAGACCGGCCGCAGCGCGTCTCCGAGACGGCCGCGATCGGCGTGGAAAGCATCGGTCACGCGGCGGGCAAGAAAGATCACGTCGACCTCAGCCTCCCCCTCCTCGCCGGTGGCGGCTTCGGCGGCGGGGAAGTCCTCGAGCAGCCTCCAGAAGAAGCCGACGTCGCCGCGCTCCCGGGCGTGCGTCACGGCGCGGTCGTGGAGCTCCTGCGTGGGCAGGGCATCGAGGGCGCGGAAGCGGGGGTCCTACACCGGCGGGCGGCGGAGCTGCGGGGGCCGGGATCAGGCGGACTCGATCCAGGGATCGGTGAGGTCGAGGAACTTCAGGTGGGTGACGGCCTTCTCCCACGAGTCCCGCCACGCGCCGAGCTCCTCCGGCAGGGGCTTGGATTCGCCCTCCCGCGCGGCGCTCTCCGAGGTGAAGTAGATCAGCTGCGAGAAGCCGTCCTCGGGCCCCCACGCACAGTAGCCGCCGAGCACGTCGGGCCGGTGGTCCGGGAGCACCTCCTGCATCCTGCCCATGAGGTCCCGTACGGTGGCCTTGTCGGTCACGTAGCCCTGCATCACCTGCACGAAACCTGCGTCGTCGCTGCCGCCCCCGAGGAACTCGTCGATCTCGGTGCAGTCGTAGAAGTCCACGGGCCCGTCGAACAGCTTCTCGGTCTCGGACCACCACGCCCCCTGCTCCGGACGCTCGCCGTTGCGCCGGGCCGCCTCCTCGGACTCGAAGCGCACGGCCATGATCACCTCGCCGTCGGCGGTCACGCCTCCGGTGGAGCCGAGGTACCCGGCGGCGCCGGGTTTGAGCTCCCGCGACCACCGGTCGAGCATCTCCCGCAGCCCCTCCCGGTCGCGGGTCCGGCCCTGGATCACCTGGACGAACATGCGGCTCCACCTCCCAACCGTTGCCCTCCCCGGCTCCGGGGTAACGCCGGCGGCGGGGTGCGTCAAGGGGGGTGCCACCCGGGCGGCACGCCGGCCCGCGCCATACCGCCGCGAATCGGGCCATGCCGGGCGGCGGCGGCACCGAGTGTGGCCACTCCCCGGACGGGCACGGCCACACGCGCGACAGGAGACTGGCTCCGGGGGCGGGACTCGAACCCGCAACCCTCCGGTTAACAGCCGGATGCTCTGCCGGTTGAGCTACCCCGGAACGCGGCCCGCCGAGGCGGGCGGCAGCCATCCTAGTGGACGGGATCCCGGCGCACGACCCCTTGGTGCACGGTTGGCGTCGCAACCAGGCGGGGATAGCATGCCTGCAGGGTCCCTAGCCCGAGGAGGTATCCAGTGAGAGGACGTCTCGGACTGCTGGTCGGATTCGGGGCCGGGTACGTGCTGGGGGCCAAGGCCGGCCGCGAGCGCTACGAGCAGCTCAACCGCCTCTACCGCAACCTCAGCAGCACGCCCGCCTACCAGAGGGCACGCAGCAACGTCAAGGAAGCGGTCGGCAGCGGGCTGTCCACCGCGCGCGAGGCGGCGGCCGGCGGCGTGTCCCGGGCCAAGGAGAAGGTCTCGGGCTCGGGGAGCCGCTCCCAGGGCCTTCAGGTCGCCCCGGCGCCGCGCTCGACCTGAGCGGTCACTCGAGGTAGTCGCGCAGCTTCTGGCTGCGCGACGGATGACGCAGCTTGGATAGCGTCTTGGATTCGATCTGGCGGATCCGCTCGCGCGTCACCCCGAAACGCTTGCCGACGTCCTCCAGCGTGCGCTGCTGACCGTCGATGAGCCCGAAGCGCAGGCGGATCACCTCCTTCTCGCGCGGCGACAGCGTATGCAGCACGGTCTCCAGCTGGCGCTGCAGGAGGTGGAAGGACGCGCTCTCCAGCGGCTTGACGGCCTCGGCGTCCTCGATGAAGTCACCGAGGCTCGAATCCTCCTCCTCGCCCACCGGTGTCTCCAGCGACACCGGCTCCTGAGAGATCTTCTGGATCTCGAGCACGCGCTCGGCCGGGATCTCCATCTGGCGGGCGATCTCCTCGGCCGTCGGTTCCCGCCCGAGATCCTGGAGCAGCTGGCGCTGTATGCGCACGAGCTTGTTGATCGTCTCCACCATGTGCACGGGGATGCGGATCGTGCGGGCCTGGTCGGCGATCGCACGCGTGATCGCCTGGCGGATCCACCACGTCGCGTAGGTCGAGAACTTGAAGCCCTTGGTGTAGTCGAACTTCTCGACCGCCCGGATCAGCCCGAGGTTGCCCTCCTGGATCAGATCCAGCAGGGCCATCCCCCGGTTGGCGTAACGCTTGGCGATCGACACCACCAGACGAAGGTTGGCCTCCACCAGGTGCCGCTTGGCCATGGCGCCGTCACGCTCGAGCCAGCGCAGCCGGTCGACCTCCGCAGGCGACAGCGAATCGCCCTCCTGTTTGAGACGCTCGGTCGCTTGCACGCCGGCTTCGATCCGTTTGGCGAGGTCGACCTCGTCCTGCGCGGTGAGCAACGAGACCTTGCCGATCTCCTTCAGGTACATGCGCACGGGGTCGCTGGTCAGCGCGACGGGGGCCGCATCCGGATCGCGCCGCCGCCGCCGCTGCTCGTCGGGATCCACCGGCCCCTCGGCGTCCTCCTCGCGTATCGACTCGTCCTCGACGATCTCGACGTCGAGCTCGATCAGCCGCCGGTAGACGGCGTCGGTCTGGTCCGGTGTCAGGTCGATGGCCGACAGAGCCTCGGCGAGCTCGGAGGCGTGGATCGATCCCTCCGATTGCGCCGCGGCGATGATCGCCGCGACCTCGTGGGCGGGATCCTTGGCCCCCGGGGGAGGCGCCTCACTCACCGCCACGTCGGCCGGCCCGCCGCTACGTTCGGAGGCACCCTCGGCCATCATGCTGCCTCCCGCAGTCGCTTGAGCAGATCCCGCCGGCGCGCTTCGAGCGCAACCAGCTCGGTGAACAACGCATCGTGCCGCTCCGGCTCGTCAACCGGGTTGATGTCCTGCAGCACGTTACGGCGCTCCTTTATCTCTCGGTCCAGGCTCAGGACCCTCAGCCGAAGGAACAACTCCGGCGCCAGGGACCTTCCATCCTCGGCCACGCCCTCGGGCGGGGACACGGCCAGCTCGGCCAGCAGGGCCCGGGCGTCGTCGCTCAGAGCCTCGACCACGCGTGCGCCGCCGGCCCCCCTCGCGGCCCCCGAGCGCAGGGCGGCGAAGACCTCCCTGCGGGCCCGCGAAGTGAAATCCGACTCCTGCAGCTCCTGAGCCTGCATAGCAGCATCGGCATCGTGAAGCAGGAGCCTTAGCGCTTCGCGCTCGATCCTCACGTGACCAGGCAAGCGGCGCTGTGCAGCATCGGCGCCGTCCGTCCCATCCCGTCCTTCTCCCCTGCCGCCCTCGGCCAGCGCCCGCTGCACCGACTCGGGCTCGACCCCGATCAGCCGGGCCGCGAGGAAAGCGTACTCGTGCCGGGCGATGGGATCGGTGTGCCACCCTATCACCCGGGCCGCCTCGCGCACCGCCGCGGCGCGCGCCTCGGGGGTGTCGGTCGGCAGGCGCGCCACCGTTGCCCGCAGCATCGCCTCGAGCAAAGGCCGGGCCCCCGCGATTGCCGCCCGCATCGCCTCCGCACCTCCCTCGGCGACGACGTCGGCGGGGTCCTTGCCCTCCGGCAGAGGGGCGACGAGCACCTCGAGCCCGAGCCGGTGGTGGAGCCCGAACCCGCGCTGCACCGCACCCTGCCCGGCGGCGTCGGCGTCGAACATCAGCACGACCCTGTCGGTGAAGCGCTTGAGCAGCTCGAGGTGACTCTCGCCCAGAGCGACGCCGTTGGTCGCCACCGCCTCGGTGACGCCGGCCTCGTGCAGGGCGATCACGTCCGTATAACCCTCGACCACCACGGCCGCACCGCGCGCGATCGCCGACTTGGCGCGATTGAGCCCGTACATCAACCGGGACTTGGTGAACACCGGCGTCTCGGAGGTGTTGAGGTACTTGGGCCGGGCGTCGCCGAGGGCACGCGCCCCGAAGCCCGCAACCTCGCCCTGCAGGGTCCAGGTGGGGAAGGTGATGCGGTTGCGGAAGACGTCGTACAGCGAGCCGTCGCGCTCGCTGCGCCGCCCGATGTCGGCCTCGACGATCTCGTCGGGGCGGAAGCCCCGCTGGATCAGGTGCCTGCAGGTGACGTCGTGCCCCGGCGCATAGCCGAGCTTCCAGCGGGTGGCGACCTCGGCTCCGAAACCCCGGGAGCCGAGGTAGCGACGAGCCTCGGCCGCCTCGGGCGCCTCCATCAGCATCCGGTGCCACAGCTCCATCGCCTCGCGGTTGGCGGCGTAGAGGCGCAGCTTGCGGCCCGAGGCGAGGGCATCCCCGGGCCGGGTCTGCTCGTAGCGCAGGTCGAAGCCGGTGCGGCGCGCGACCCACTCCACCGCCTCGGGGAAGCTCAGCCGTTCGACCCGTTCGACGAACTGGTACAGGTTGCCGCCCTCCCCGCATCCGAAGCAGTACCACAGCCCGGAGGCCGGGTTGACCGTGAACGACGGCGTCTTCTCTGTGTGAAAGGGGCACAGGCCCTTGAAGGTGTTGCCGCCGGCCCGCTTGAGCGTCGTGTACCCGGACACGATGTCGACGATGTCCGCCCGGTCGCGGAGGGCGTCGATGTCTTCCTCTTTGATGCGCGCCATCACACCTGCTCGCTCGGGGGCACGGCGTGGGGAAGCGGCCTCATCCTAAGCCGGACAGGCCGGGCGCGGGACCCCCGACGAGGTTCTCGAACGCCCGCAGGGCGAAGCGGTCGGTCATGCCGGCGACGTAGTCGACCGCAGCCTGGCGGGGATCGGTGGATGCGGCGTCGGCCGGGGGCCGGCGCTCATGGTGCTCGAGCAGCGTGGTGACGACGTCGTGGACCGCCTGCCGGGTGACCCTCGCCACCGTGCCCAGGTAGACGCGCTCGAACAGGAACGAGCGCGCCGCACCCATCGCCTCGAAGACCTCGTCGCTCATTGCGATTCGGTCCCCCTCGGCCGAGTGCGCCACGAGGTCGCCGACCATCGTGGCGATGCGCCTCGCGGGGGTCGCACCCAGCACCGCCGTCACGTCTGCGGGGAGGTCGGCCGGCGTGAGGATCCCCGCCCGCACGGCGTCGTCGATGTCGTGGTTGATGTAGGCGATGCGGTCGGCGAACCGTGCGATCTGGCCCTCGAGCGTGGCCGGGCCCTCGGGCATCGACCACGTGTGTTTGGCGATGCCGTCCCGCACCTCCCACGTGAGGTTGAGGTCTTCGAGCACGTCTACGATGCGCACGGACTGCAGGTTGTGGCGGAAGCCGGGCAGGAAGGCCGCCACCGCTTCCTCCCCGAGGTGGCCGAAGGGGGTGTGGCCGAGGTCGTGCCCGAGGCAAATAGCCTCGACGAGGTCCTCGTTGAGGCCTAGAGCCCGGGCGATGTTGCGGGCGATGTTGGTGACCTCGAGCGTGTGGGTGAGCCGCACCCGGTAGTGATCACCCTCGGGGGCGAGGAATACCTGGGTCTTGTGCGCCAGGCGCCGGAATGCCTTGCAGTGCACGATCCGGTCCCGGTCCCTCTGGAAGCACGTGCGCAGGTCGTCGTCGGGCTCGGGACGGGACCGCCCGCGGCTCGCCGCGGCGAGCGTCGCCCGCTCGGACAGGACCTGCGCCTCGCGTCGTTCGAAGAGCTGCCGTACCGCCATCGGCACCGACGCTAGCAGGCGCCTGTGACGGTTCGGGGGTCAGCCCCTGGCGGCGTCGATCATGCCCCGGACCCGTCCGACGACACCACCGGAGCCACGCTCGCCGTCACCGCCGTCGTGCTCCTCGAGGCGGGCCTGGGCCACCGCCTGACCGGCGGCGAGGCGGGCGGTCGGCACCCGGAAGGGCGAGCAAGACACGTAGTCGAGACCGATCTCGTGGCAGAAGCGGACCGAGTCCGGGTCGCCTCCGTGCTCACCGCAGATGCCGAGGTGCAGGTGGTCGTTGCCGCTGCGGCCCTCGTCCACCGCGATGCGCATCAGGCGTCCGACGCCGGGGCGGTCGATCGTCGCAAAGGGGTTGGCCGGCACCAGCTTGCGCTCCTCGTACATCGCCAGGAACTTACCGATGTCGTCGCGCGAGAACCCGAAGGTCGTCTGCGCCAGGTCGTTGGTGCCGAAGCTGAAGAAGTCGGCATGCCGGGCGATGTCACCGGCCACGAGCGCGGCGCGCGGCAGCTCGATCATCGTGCCGAACAGCACCCCGTCCAGGCTCACATCCTGCTCGCGGCAGACGTCGGCCACCACGGGCTCGAGCTCCTCGCGCATCTGGCGCAGCTCCTCCTCGGTGGCGGTCAGCGGGATCATGATCTCCACCACCGGCTCGCCGCCGCGCCGCTTGACCTCGCACGCCGCTTCGACGATCGCCCGTACTTGCATCGCGTAGAGGCCGGGCTTGAGGATGCCGAGCCGCACCCCGCGCAGACCCAGCATCGGGTTGGCCTCGTGCAGCTCGTCGACCTTGCGCAGCATCGTGCGGGCCTGTTCGAGATCGAGCTCCTCGTCGCGCAGCTTGACGCGCTCTTCGCCTCGCTCTTCGGCGCGGGCGACGGCCACCGCGAGGTCGACGCGGTCGGGCAGGAACTCGTGCAGCGGCGGATCGAGCAGGCGCACCGTCACCGGCAGACCGCTCATCGCCTCGAAGATGCCGATGAAGTCCTCACGTTGCAGGGGAAGCAGGGCGTCGTACGCGTCGCGCTCCTCGTCCTCGCTCGAGGCGAAGATCATCTTGCGCACCGCAGCCACGCGCTCCTCGCCGAGGAACATGTGCTCGGTCCTGCACAATCCGATCCCCTCGGCCCCCCGGGCGCGTGCGTTTGCCGCCTGGTTGGGCGTGTCCGCGTTGGCCCGCACCTTCAGCCGCCGCCTTCCGTCGGCAAGGTTCATGAAGTGCTCGAAGGCTTGCCACAGCTCGCTGCTGCGGGCTTCCTCGTCGCCGTCCAGCGCCTTCTCCAGAACCGACGGCTCGGTGTCGAGCTTGCCCTGGTACACGGTCCCGTCGGTGCCGTCGATCGTGATCCAATCGCCCTCCCCGACGGTGATGCCGTTGACGGTGAAACGCTTGGCGTTGCGGTCGATCTTGATCGCATCCGCGCCGCACACCGCGGGGATGCCCTCACCACGGGCGACCACCGCGGCGTGCGAGTTGGTCCCCCCGGCGGAGGTGAGGATCCCGCGCGCCGCCACCATGCCGTGGTAGTCGTCGGGCGTCGTCTCACGCCGCACCAGGATCACGTCGTCCCCCGACGCGGCGCGCCTCTCGGCTTCGTCGGCGGTGAACACGACCTGGCCCACCGCCGCCCCCGGGGACGCGTTCAGGCCGCGCGCGATCGGCTTCTCGGAACGCTTAACCTCGTCCTTCACCACCGGCTTGAAGAGCTCGTCGAGCTTTCCGGCGGTAAGCCGCAGCAGAGCCGTGTCGTCGTCGATCAGGCCCTCACGGACCATGTCGTAGGCGATCACCCACTCGGCCATGGCGGTGCGCTTGCCGGTGCGCGTCTGCAGCAGCCACAGCTTGCCGTCCTGGACCGTGAACTCGATGTCGTTCATGTCGCGGTAGTGCTGCTCGAGGCGCTGCATGTAGCCCCGCAGCTCCTCCCACGCCTGCGGCTGGACCTTCGCCATGTCGGCCAGCTGGATCGTGTTGCGGATACCCGCCACCACGTCCTCGCCCTGAGCGTTTGGGAGGTAATCGCCGTAAGGCTTCTTCTCGCCGGTGGCGGGGTCACGGGTGAACGCCACCCCCGTCCCCGAGTTCTCACCGGTATTCCCGAACACCATCGCCTGGACGTTCACCGCGGTGCCGAGATCGTCGGGGATCTTGTTGCGCCTGCGGTAGTCGCGCGCCCTCTTGTTGTCCCACGAACCGAACACCGCCTCGATGCTGAGACGCAGCTGGTCCTGAGGGTCCTGGGGGAACTCCCGGCCCCCGGACACGCTCACGATGCCCTTGAACGTGCCGATCAGGGCCTTGAGGTCGTCGGCGTCGAGGTCGACGTCGTTGGCCACTCCCTTGCGGCGCTTGATGTCCTCGATCGCATCCTCGAACAGCTCGTCCTCGATCCCCATCACGGTCGCGCCGAACATCTGGATCAGCCGCCGGTAGGAATCCAGGGCGAAGCGTGCGGAGCCGGTCTGGGCTGCGAGCCCCTCGACGCTCTCGTCGTTGAGCCCGACGTTGAGCACGGTGTCCATCATGCCCGGCATCGAGAACTTGGCCCCGGAGCGCACCGACACGAGCAACGGGTTGCGGGGATCGCCGAGGCGCTTGCCCATCTTGTCCTCGAGGCGCGACAGGTGGTCGGCGACCTCGTCCTCGAGCCCATCGGGGAAGCGGTGACCCCCCTTGATGTAGGCGATGCATGCCTCGGTGGTGATGGTGAAGCCCGGCGGTACCGGAAGCCCGAGGTTGGTCATCTCAGCGAGGTTGGCGCCCTTACCCCCCAGCAGCCCCTTCTGCGACGCGTTGCCCTCTTCGAAGTCGTACACCCACTTGGTCATGCCCAAGACCCCCTTACAGGCGTCATGCGAGATCTATGTAGGCCGGCGTGCCGACCCCTTCGTCTACGGTAACGTCGGCGCGGCCCCTGTGGCCCCGGCGGTCCCACGCATGCAGCGACCACCGCCCCGGCGTCACGTGGAACACGAAGCGTCCCTCCGCGTCGACCTGCACCTGTGTGAGCACGTCGCCGCCGGCGTTGTGCAGCTCGACGACTGCGTCGGACACCGGCCTGCCCTGCCGGCCCACCAGCCCGCGCAGCAGGACCGCGCTCACGACAGCTCTTCCGACAGGTAGCGCACCAGGGAGTCGATTGCCACCCGGTCCTGGGCCATCGAGTCCCGATCCCTCACCGTCACCTGTTGATCGTTCAGGGTGTCGAAGTCCACGGTGACGCAGTAGGGGGTCCCGATCTCGTCCTGGCGCCGGTAGCGCCGCCCGATCGACTGGGTGACATCGAGATCGGTCATGAAGTGGGGGCGTAGCTCGGCGGCGACCTTCTCGGCCACAGGCACGAGGTCGGCGTGCTTGGACAGCGGCAACACTGCGACCTTGAAGGGGGCGAGGCGCTTGTCCAGCCGCAGCACGGTGCGCTTCTCGAGCTTGCCGTCCGCCGTAGGCGCCTCCTCCTCGCGGTAGGCGTCTATAAGGAAGGCCATGAGGGGGCGCTCGACGCCGACCGCCGGTTCGATGACGTAGGGGATGTAGCGCTCGTCGGTGTCGGGGTCCCTGTAGGAGAGGTCCTGTCCCGAGTGCCGCGCGTGTGCGCGCAGGTCGTAATCGGTGCGGTTGGCGATCCCCTCGAGCTCGGACCACCCCATGCCGGGGAAGTCGTACTCGATGTCGAGCGTGCGCTTGGCGTAGTGCGACAGCTCCTCGGGGGTGTGCTCCCGCAGACGCAGCTTGTCCCGGCGCATCCCGAGCCCCAGGTACCAGTTCATGCGCTCCTGGATCCAGTACTCGTGCCACTCCTCATCGGTGCCCGGTTTGACGAAGAACTCCATCTCCATCTGCTCGAACTCGCGGGTGCGGAAGACGAAGTTTCCGGGCGTTATCTCGTTGCGGAAGGACTTACCCTGTTGCGCGATCCCGAAGGGGATCCGCTTGCGCGCGCTCTGCTGGACGGTAAGGAAGTCGACGAACATGCCCTGGGCCGTCTCCGGCCTGAGATAGACGATGTGGCTGGAGTCCTCGACCGGACCCATGTAGGTTTTGAACATCAGGTTGAACTGACGCGGCTCGGTCCATGCCGGCCCGCGACCGCAGTTCGGGCAGGGGCGGGTGACGTCGACGTGATCGGCGCGGAAGCGGTTGTTGCACTCGGTGCACTCCACCAGTGGGTCGGTGAAGGTGTCGACGTGGCCCGAGGCCTCCCACACCCGCGGCGACATCAGGATCGAGGATTCCAAACCCACCACGTCGTCGCGGTCCTGCACCATCGTCTTCCACCACTGCTGCTTGATGTTGCGCTTGAGCTCGATCCCCAGGGGCCCCCAATCCCAGGCAGAGCGCAGACCCCCGTAGATCTCGCTCGAGGGGAAGACGATGCCCCTGCGCTTGCACAGGTTGACGATGGTGTCGATGGTGACCTCGGCCATGTTGAGGTCATGATAGTGGGGATGGAGTGCTCGAACTCCTGGGAGGAAGACCCGCACCGTAGCCGGGGGTGGCGTCGATAGACGTCTGGTTAGGCCTGGGCGCCGTCGTCGTCCTGATACTGGTCAACGCCTTCTTCGTGCTCTGCGAGTTCTCGCTGGTGTCGGTCGACCGGGCGGCGGTCCGCAGGCGGGCGGAGCGGGGGGACCGGGCCGCGGCGGCGACCCAGGCGGTGCTCGCCCAGCTGACCCTGCACCTGTCAGGGATCCAGCTTGCGGTCACCGCGATCTCGCTCCTGCTCGGCTACATCGCCGAGCCGGCGATAGGCCGTGCCGTGTCCCCGCTGATCTCGTGGGGGGGCCTGGCTCCGGGCACACGCGCCGCGATCGCGGCCGGGATCGGCCTGGCGCTCGCGACCTGCGCCCAGATGGTAGTCGGCGAGCTGATCCCGAAGAACTGGGCGGTGGCGAAACCTCTCGAGGTGTCGCGGGCGGTGATCGTGCCCCTGCGCGCCTACGTGACCATCTTCCGTCCGCTGATCCGCCTGCTCACCGCCGCCGCCAACCTCGTCGTACGGGCCTTCGGGGTGACGCCGCGGGCCGAGCTCGTGGCGGTGCGCTCGACCGAGGAGCTACGCCTGCTGATCGAGTCGTCGCGCGCCGAAGGACGCATCCCCGAGACCGAGTCCTCGCTGCTTGCCCGGGCCCTCAGCTTCCGCTCCAAGCGCGCCGAGGACGCCATGGTGCCGCGGACCGCGGTGCACGGCCTGGCCGTGGCCGCGTCGCTGGCCGATCTCGCCGCGGCGGCGCTCGCCACCGGGCATTCCCGCTTCCCGGTGTACGAGGGCGACATCGACAAGGTGGTGGGGGTCGTCCACGTCAAGGACACCTACTCGTTCCCCCCGCCGGAGCGCCCGCGCGTCCCGGTCCAGAGGGTCATGACCGCGCCCCTGCTCGTGCCCGAGTCGCGATCGCTCGGTTCCCTGCTCGCCGACATGCGCCGCGAGCGGATCCAGATGGCGGTCGTGCTCGACGAGTTCGGCGGCACCGCCGGCATCGTGACGATCGAGGACATCCTCGAGGAGATCGTCGGGGACATCGAGGACGAGTACGACCCCGGGCAGCGGCAGGAGCTCGTGACCCCGGCGGGCGGCATCCACCTCTTGTCCGGCATGCTGCACCGCGACGAGGTCGCCGAAGCCTGCGGGCTAGAGCTGCCGCCGGGCGACTTCGAGACCCTCGGCGGCTTCGTCCTCGACCTCCTTGGTCACATCCCCCAGCAGGGCGAGCACGCGGTCTACCGCGGCTGGGAGCTCAAGGTCGTGGAGATGGACGGCAACCGCGTGTCCCAGGTGCTGCTGGTGGCGCCGCAGCCGGCGCAACGGGAGGACGCGTGAGCGAGTGGCCGGCCCTGGCGGTCTCGCTCGGGCTGCTCGTAGCCAACGGGTTCTTCGTCGCCTCGGAGTACACGCTGACCGCGGTCGACCGTGCCCGGATCGAACGGCTGGCGGGCCTCGGGGATCGTCGTGCACACCTCGTACGCAGATCACTGAACGATCTGCCGCTGATGTTCGCCGGCACCCAGCTGGGCGTCACGATGGCCTCGCTGGTGCTCGGTTACGTCGCCGAACCGGCAGTCGGACGCCTGCTCGAAGGCCCTCTCGTCGACCTCGGTATGCCCGCCGAAGCCGCCCCGGCGGTCGCTCTGGTGATCGCCCTCGGCATCGTGGTCTTCTTCCACATGGTGCTGTCGGAGATGGCGCCGAAGTACACGGTGATCGCCGAGCCCGAGCGCAGCGCGCTGTGGATCGCCCCGCTGCTGCGCGCCTACGTGGTCGTCTTCCGCCCGATCCTCGTGGTGCTGAACGCCCTCGCCAACGCCGGCCTGCGCGTGTTCGGGGTGCGGCCGCGCACCGAGACGCTATCGGCCTATTCGCTGGACGAGCTGGCGTCGATGATCGAGGAGTCGGCGCGCGAGGGGGCGCTCGGAGCCCTGGAGGAACGTCTGCTCACCGGCGCCGTCGGCTTCACCTCGCTGGACGCCGGAGCGGTCATGGTGCCCCGCACCGAGGTCGTGGCCGTCCCCGCCACCGCGACGGCGCGGGAGGTCGAGGCCGAGGTCGTGCGTTCGGGCCACAGCCGCTTGCCGGTTTACGCCGGAGACATCGATCACGTGCTCGGCTTCCTGCACGCCAAGGACCTGCTGCGGATCACGGGGTCCGGCTACGAACGTCCCGTGCCCCCCGAGCTGATCCGGCCCCTGCTGGTCGTGCCCGAGTCGCGCGCGCTGCTCGACCTCCTCTTCGACATGCGCCGCCAGCGCCGTCAGTTCGCCCTGGTGATCGAAGAGCACGGCGGCACCGCCGGCATCCTGACGATCGAGGACATCCTCGAGGAGCTGGTGGGCGAGATCCGCGACGAGTACGACGCCGGCGAGCTCGGCATCGAGGTGCTCGGCGAGGGCCGCTTTCTCGTCCCCGGGACCCTGCGCATCGACGAGGCCGGGGACCGCCTCGGCGTGATGCTGCCCGAAGGCCCCTACGAGACCGTGGCCGGCTTCGTCATGGATCGCCTCGGGCGCGTCCCGCGCCCCCTCGACACGGTGACCTACGAGGGCTGGTCGCTGCGCGTCCAGGCGATGCAGCACAACCGGGTGGTCCAGCTCCTGATCCAGCGCGGGCCGGCCGGCTCCGGGGAGCGCACCTAGCCGGGGGCATCGGCCTGCCGCCCCCCTTCCTGGAACCGACGGCGGGCGGCCCGTTAGCCTGCAAGCCATGGGTATACGGACGGAGATCCACTCGCTACGCGCCGCTCGCGGGGACGTCGTGCGCGCCGTGCTCGCCTGGATCCTCGTGATCGCCGGACTCGCCCTGGTCACCAAGTACGGGCCCGTGCTGCTGATCAAACACGCCGGGCTCGTGTTCCGGCGCGAGAACTACGGGGGTCACGAGCGTCCCCTGATGGACACCATCCTGTCAGCGGCCGGGGCATTCCTCGTGCTGGTGCCCGGCATCTACGCCGCTCGCCGCAGCGCGGGGGCCGTGACCAAGGCGATCGAGGCGCATCTCGGGCCCAACCGCGGGGGGCCGGTGGGCTTCCTCACGGTGATCGTGGGCTACGTGATCGTGCTGCTCGCCTTCCTGCAGAGCGGCCTCGGCCTGCACCTCGGCAACCTCCTGCTGGGCGGGGCCTTCGCCGGGGTCTTGCTAGGCATCGCCGCGCAGCAGAGCCTCGCCAACTTCTTCGCCGGCATCATCCTGCTGGCGGTGCGGCCGTTCTCGATCGGCGACGAGGTCGTCATCCGCTCCGGTGCCCTCGGCGGCGAGTACTCCGGCATCGTCACCGGCATGAGCATCTTCTACGTGACCATGCTCACCGACCAGGGCAGGGTGTCGCTGCCCAACGCGGGGGTGCTGTCGGCCGCGATCGGCCCCGGGGCCCGGGCCCCCCAGACCGCCCCGATCGTCAAGGAGGACAAGGAGGACGACGAGGCCGAGGAGGACGCCCGGGAAGGCGCCGGCGGTGGTGACGGCGATCTGCGCAGGCCGCCCGCCGGGGACGACGACGCTCAGCCGAGGGCGCCGAAGCGCCGCTCCCGGCCCTGGTAGTCGGCCACCGCCGCGGCCAGGGCGTGGCGGTCGAAGTCGGGCCACAGCGTGTCGGTGAAGTACAGCTCGGCGTAGGCCGCTTGCCACAGCAGGAAGTTGCTCAAGCGCATCTCGCCGGAGGTGCGGATCAGCAGGTCGACGTCGGGCACATCGGGGGCGTAGAGGTTGTCGGGGATCGGCCCCCGGGCAGCGGCGTCCTCGAGCTCCGCCCGGCCTCCGTAGTTGAAGCACACCAGCAGCTCGAGCCGGCGGTTGGAGCGGGTCATCTCGAACGCGCCGTCGAACTCGGCAAGGACATCGGCGAGCAGCTCGGCGTACTCCGGCGGCCCGCTGCGCCGCCCGATGCGCCGTATCCGCACGCCCAGGGAGTTGAGGTAATCGCGCCGGGCACGCAGCAGCGCCCGGTTGAACCCGAGCAGGAACTCGACCTCGCGCCGCGGCCGGCCCCAGTTCTCGGTCGAGAACGCGTACACCGACAGATAGCGGATCCCGATGTCGAGGGCCCCCTCGATCACGTCCATCAGCGCCCGCTCGCCCGCCTCGTGGCCGGCGGTGCGCTCGAGGCCGCGGGCGGCAGCCCACCGGCCGTTGCCGTCCATGATCACGGCGACGTGGCGCGGCAGCGGCCGTGACGTGGCCTCGCTCATCCCGCGGCCGCGAGCAGGTGCAGGCTGCGCAGGGGGCGCTCGAGGTGGTACTCGGCGTAGCGGCGTAGCACGCCGGTCAGCTCCCCCACCGCCTCGGGCGGGGCGTCGACGCCGAAGTCGTCCGCCAACAGGCCCGACAGCAGGGCGATGCGGGCCGGGTCGAGGCGCACCGCTCCCTTGTCCTCGCGCCAGCAGCCCTCGCATACCGCACCCCCCAGGCGTGCCGAGAAGCCTTGGAGAGCGGCGGCTCTGCCGCACCCCGCGCACACCCGCAGGCTGGGATGGAAGCCGGCCAGCGACAGCAGCTTGACCAGGAACGCAGGCACCACCGAGGCCCCCTTGCCCTCCCCGAGCGCCGCCAGGCCGGACAGCAGCAGGCCGTAGACGGCCACCGATCCCTCGCGCTCCTCGGTCACCTTGTCCACGGCTTCGGCCAGCACCGCCGCCCGCATCAGCGAGTCGTAGTCGGCCCGCACCGTGTCGAACGACGTGAGGATGTCGGCCTGCGTGATCGTGTCCAGCGAGCGGCCCCGGTAGATCAGCAGGGACACGTGGGTGAACGGCTCGAGCCGGGCCCCAAAGCGGCTCTTGGTCTTACGCACGCCCTTGGCCACCGCCCTCACCTTGCCGTTGCGGCGCGTGTAGAGGGTGACGATGCGATCCGCCTCGCCCAGCTTGATCGTCCTGAGGACCACGCCCTCGTCCTTGTAGAGCCCCGGCATCGCCTCCAAGCGTAGTGGGGCGCGTGCGGCAGTGGAGGGAACCGCGCCGGTCCCTTCCGCCGTGGTATCCCCTTCGCCATGACCCTGACGCTCACCGCCGGCACGGACTCGGTCGTCGTCGATCCGCAGGCCGGCGGCCGCATCGCGTCGCTCGTCGCCGGCGGCGCCGAACGCCTGGTCACCCGCGATCGCTCCGACGGAGGTCCGACGATGTGGGGCTGCTTCCTTATGGTCCCCTTCGCCGGGAGGCTCGCGCGCGGCGAGGTGCCGTGGGACGGCAAGGTCGAACGCGTGCCCACCAACCTCGGCCCCCATGCGATCCACGGCTGCGGGTTCGACGAGGCCTGGGAGGTCGTGCGCGCCGGCGACGACCGCTGCACACTGACCCTCGCGCTACCCACCGAGCGCTGGCCCTTCGCGGGCCGCGCCTCGCATCACGTCCACCTGTCGCCGGGCCGGCTCGGCCTCACCGCCGAGGTGCAGGCGACGTCGGCGTCGATGCCCCTGTCGGTGGGATGGCACCCGTGGTTCCGCCGCCCCGATCGAGGCGACCTGCGAGTGCGCGTGCAGGCGCCGGCCACCCTGGTCACCGACCGCGACCTGATCCCCACCGGGGACACCCGGCCGGTGGAGGGGGACACCGACCTGCGCTCCGGCCCGGTCCTCGGGCAGCGGCGCCTCGACCACGTCTACGTCGAGGCCGCGTCCCCGGCGGTGGTCGCGTGGCCCGACCTCGAGCTGCACGTCGGTTTCGCCCTGCCGGTGACCACCGTGGTCGTGTACACGCCCCCGGGGGCCGCGTGCGTGGAGCCGCAGTCGGCGTGGCCCAACGCGGTGCAGCTCGAAGCCCGCGGCGTCACCGGGACCGGTTTGATCGCCCTCGCCCCGGGAGCATCGGTCAAGATCTCCACTTGGTTCGCCTGGCGGTCGCGCTGAAGCCCCCCGCCGAGGCCGACGATACCGGTCCGGACCGACCCCGGCGCGGCCGTCGAGACCGACCCCAAAACGTCCCTCGACATCGAGCCGGACCCCATCCGGGGTTCTGTCACAGGGCTGCGCTCGAATGGAACGCATGTTCGATGGACAGCATCATGCCCCGGAGGCCGTCGCAAGGGGCGGGTGGGACGGCCCGGCTGCGACCGCGGCGGGGCTGTCGAGCACAATCGAGACCTGCTGCGTGCCACCGGCGTCACCTACATGACCGAGGCCCCCGGTGCGGACCAGGCCCCCGGCTCGGAGCCGGGGTCGAGAGGCCCTTCAGTCGCCCTCGGGCCACAGGGGGCCAGACACGAGCAGGTAAGACACGAGCCCGTAGCCCACGAGGATCAACAGGTCCCACAGCGCGCCCGTACCGAGCGCACCCCGCAGCCCCGGCTCGAGCACGTCGATCGCGTAGGTCGAAGGCAGGATCGCCCGCAGCGGCGCAATCCAATTCGGCAGGGCAGGGGGCGGGAGGATCCCGAGGAACAGCACCGCCATCATCACGATGTTCGAGTACATGCCGGCGAGCTGGTCGTCGCGCGCAGCGAAGCCGATCGCCGCGCCCAGCCCGGACAGCGCGAACGAGCCCAGAGCCCACACCGGCACCACCACCCACAGGGCCTGCAACGACAACCCGAACAGCAGGGCCCCGAGCGTCACGACGATCACCGTCCCGGGCAGGGCGAAGACCGAGAACGACACCAGCACCGAGGCCACGACCGCCCCGCGCGCCACGGGCAGGGTGGCGAACAGCTCGAGGGCGCGCGTCTCCTTGAGGGTCGTCATGCGCTGGGCGAGCATGACTATCGCGGTCATGGCGATCGCCAGCACCGCCGAGCCGGCGACGATGCGGGTGCCGTAGCGCTCGATCTGACCCGGCTGCATGACCGCCCGCAGCAGCACGGCGATGCCGAGCGGCATGGCCGAGGACACGATCAGGTAAGGGCGCCACGCGCTGCGCAGCCTCGCCATCTGGATCAGGTAGAGGATCCCGAAGCGGCCCCATGCGCCGGTGGGCCGGGCTGCGGACGACGCCGCGCTCACGACCGCTCCTCCCGGCCCCCTCCGACCGCGGCGAGGTAGACGTCCTCCAGGGTCGGGGTCACCAGGCGAACGTCCTCCAGAGACCCCGCCGCCGGCGAGGACATCAGCTTGTCGAGATGACTCACCGCTTCGTCGGACGGGACCCACGCGGTCAGTCGGCGTCCGTGCACCTGAGCCTCGCGGGTGCCGAGAGCCGCCTGCAGCTCCCCGGCCCGCCCCGCGGCCCCCTCGGCAAGCACCGCCTCCAACCGCACCCCGGCGGTCCATGCGGCCTTGAGCTCGGCCGGCGTACCGGACGCGACGATGCGGCCGCGATCGATGATCGACACCCGCTGGAGCACGTGTTCGGCCTCGGACACGTCGTGCGTGACCAGGACCACCGCCGCTCCGGCTGCGGCCCGCGCCGCAACGAGGTCCCACACCCGGCGCCGCAGGGTAGGGTCGACGTCCCGGGTCGGCTCGTCGAGCACGAGCACCGGGAGAGCGGCAACGAGGGTCATGGCGATGTGGACCAGCCGGCGCTGGCCCCCCGACAGCTTGCGCACCGGACGCCCCGCAAGCTCGGCGATCGCGAGCTCGTCCATCAGGCCGGTAGCCTGGCGGCCGGCGAGGTCACGCGGCAGCCCCCGCAACCTGCCGGTCCACGCGATCGCCTCGCGCACCTGCAGGTCGCCGAGGGCGAGAGCTTCCTGGGGGAGGTAGGCGATCGCGCGTGCCCGCCGGCTCGCCGGCCCCTCGAGGGGACGGCCGAACAGGCGCACCTCGCCGCGGGTGGGACGACTGAGGCCGACGAGCTGGCGCACGAGCGTCGACTTGCCCGCCCCGTTGGGCCCGAGGAGGCCGGCGACCTCACCGCCGTGCACGCGCAGGCTGAGGCCATCGTTGGCAATCACCCGGGGCGAGTCGTAGATCTTGGTGACGTCGATCGCCTCGAGGGCCGGGACCCGCTGCGTCAAGTCGCCAACCCCAGCCGCTGCAAGGCGTGGGCCCGGCGCTGCCAGTCCTTCTCGACCTTGACCCGCAGAAACAGGTGCACGCGCCGGCCGAACAGCGTCTCGATCTCCTCCCGGGCCTCGATCCCGACCTCCTTGATCGTCGCTCCCCCGCGGCCGATCACGATCGCCTTCTGGGAGTCGCGCTCGACGTAAACGATGGCATGGATCTCGAGCACGCCGTCGTCGCGCTCGATGTAATCGTCGGTGACCACCGCCACCGAATGCGGGACCTCGTCCCGCATGCGCGCCAGCAGCTTCTCGCGCACGAGCTCGGCCACGAACACCGGAGGAGGCTGATCGGTGCGGGTGCCCGGCGGGTAGTACATAGGGCCCTCGGGCATCCGTTCGACGACGAGGTCGCGCAGCAGCCCCACCCCCCGGCCGGTGAGCGCCGACACCGGCACGTACTCCTCGGCGTCGACGATCCCGGCCACCGCCGCCAGCGCCGCGGCCGTCCCCGCCTTGCCCGCGGCGTCGACCTTGTTGACCACACAGATCACGGGGGCTCCGGCCGCCTGCAGGTCCTCCGCCACGCGGCCATCCCCGCGGCCCACGCCGGCCGCCGCGTCGACCACGAACAGGGCAAGATCGACATCGGACCACACGGCCCTGACGACGTCGTTGAGGTGACGCCCGAGCAGCGTGCGCGGCTTGTGGTAGCCGGGGGTGTCGACGAACACCACCTGCGCCCCCGGCACGTCGAGGATGCCGCGCACCGCGCTGCGCGTGGTCTGCGGCCGGGCCGAGGTGATGGCGACCTTGCCTCCAACCAGCGCGTTGACCAGCGTCGACTTGCCGACGTTGGGGCGGCCGACGACCGCCACGAAACCCGACCGCGTGGTCACACCTCCTCGCCCTCCACCGGTGCCGATACCTTGCGGATCACGACCTTCTGGACCCGGCGTCCGGTGACCCGCTCGGTGACGAGCTCGACTGGGTCGTAGGCGACCTTCTCGCCCGGCACCGGCACGCGCCCGGTAAGCCCGAACACGAGCCCGCCAACCGTGTCCCACTCCTCGTGTGGCAGGTCGACCCCCAGGAGCTCGTTGACTTCGTCGATCGGCATCTTGGCGTCGACCCTGATCGTGGCCTCGTCGATCGGCTCGACCAGCGGCTCCTCCTGGTCGTACTCGTCGACGATCTCGCCCACGATCTCCTCGATCAGATCCTCGATCGTCACCAGGCCGGCGGTGCCGCCGTACTCGTCTACGACGATCGCCATGTGCACGTGCTGCTGCTGCATCTCGCGCAAGAGGTCGGCCACCTTCTTGGTCTCCGGCACGAACAGGGGGGCCCGGGCCAGCGCCGTGACCTTGATGTCGGCGGCGTCGACGTCGCGCGTGCGCTTGAGGGCGTCTTTGACGTAGAGAACCCCGACGATGTTGTCGGTGTCGCCCTCGAAGATCGGGATCCGGGAGTAGCCGGCCCGCAGCGCCACCTCGAGGGCCTCATCCAGCGAGGTCTCGGTGCTCACGCACACCATGTCGGGACGCGGCACCATGACCTCGCGCACGATCGTGTCCCCGAACTCGAAGATCGACGAGATCAGCTCGCGCTCCTCCTCACGTTCCTCGTCGTCGCCGCCGTCGCCACCGCCCTCGAGGTCGCGCAGCTCGTCGGCCGGAGCGAAGGGCCCGCGGCGGGGGGCCGGACCGCCGAGCGGCGCCACCAG
>CADDZG010000024.1 GCA_902812355.1 Actinomycetota bacterium
AGCCCCCTGCCCGTGGGGCCTGCGCGGGGCGACGGGGCCGGCGTCGGATGGGTTTCCCGGGTCACCGGACGCCCGGCGGTGCCGGTCGAACCGGTGTGGGGCAGCAACGCGGTGGCCACCACGACCCCGGCGATCGCCGACAGCGCGATCGCGACCGCGACGGCTTTGACCCATAGCGGGATCGGGGGCCTCACCCACACGATCGTGTTGTCCGGGTCCCGGCGTCCCCAGCCGCCCCAGAAGGTCCACACCAGGGCCGCGCAGCCACCGAGCGCGAGGATGCCGAGCACCGCTGCCACCGCGTAGCCGAGCCACACGGGCCCCGTTGCCGTGGTCGGGCCCCCGCCCGAGCCGCCGACGGCATGAGGGATGAGGGCCGCGGCCGCCAGCCATAGCACCGCCGCCGCAACGACCAGGGCGGAGCGCTGCGTCAGCGCACCCAACGTGATCCCAAGGCTTCGAAGCCCACGATCCAGCCCAGGGCGCGCACCCATGAGTCGCTTTCGCTGCCCTTGGGCTCATCCACGCGCCGGTAGTCGTGCTTGTCGATGTAGGTGCGGAGCTCGGACTCGAGGCGCTCGCTCGTGTCGAGGAAGATCCGCGCCAACCGCTCGACCCGCTCCCGTTCCGATGCCCGTGACAGCCCCAGGACCAGGTGCGGGAGACAGAAGCCCCTGCCGTCGCGCGCGAGCGCCTCGGTGACCTCCGAGTCGGGGGCCGAGTCTGCGGCGACGTCGAGGTAGGACTCGGCGACGAAGCGGGCCGCCTGGCACGCCGGGCAATCGCCGACATCGAGGATGTCGGCGGGGTCGCCGGGCCGTGACAGCCATCCCCCGCGCGTCCCCTCGTCGCGGTAGCGCTCGACGTGCGCGCGGCAGTGACGCAGGAGGTGTTCGTAGATGATGGCCATGCCGAGCCCCGCGGCTTGTTCGCGTGCGACCTCGAGCGCGACGCGCGCGTGGCGCGCGCAGAAGCCGTGGGACGTGACCAGTGCGCCGCGCACGTCGGGATCGTTGACGTATTCCCACAGGATGGAATCGATCCGTTTGCGCGCGGCGCGGTCTGCGGCCCGGCATGCGGGGCACCCGGGATGCCGCAAGTCACGCAGCAGGTCGTGGTACCCGACCGGCGTGAGCTCCGATCTCCTGCGGCTCGGCAAAATGACTCCTCTCCCGGCAGTCATCACCCCTAGGAGCCATCAGCCGCAGCGGCGGTTGGGGCGAGCTCCATCGCCCACTTGATCCTACCGTCGCAGGATCGTCCCCGAGCTCGCGCACGAGACCGGGCTCGGGGCACCTCATGGCTTGAGAGCCGGTCGAAGGCGTCGTAGCCGATGCGTCGCATACGAGCCGCGCGCGCGGGCTCGCGTGCGAGGGCGGGACGGTGTTGCCGGTAGGCGCCGGCCGCCGCGGGGAACCCGAGACGTCCACTAACATGGGCCCGGCGATGGGGCCCGCCCTACGTGCCGCCCGGCGCTGATGGCTCCTGGCGTTGGCGGCACGGATGCGAGGAGGGCTCCGATGCATCGAAGCGAGCAGCGCCTGGCCCCCTCGGTCGAGGAGGTCAAGCAGCTGTGGTGGTTCCGGCACAGCGGGAGCATCATGGCCCCGGATACCCGCGCCGCGCTGCGGAACAACTGGGGGTTGTGCGCGCGCCACGCGTGGCTGTATGCCGCCATGGAGATAGAGCTCTTCGCCGGCCTGCCTTTGTCCACCGCGATCCTCTACGAGGACCTGGTGGGCACCGCGGCACGCGCCGTGGGTCGTCGCTTGACCCCGTGGCCGGTGTTGCGACGCAGGTTGCAAGGCCGCGGCTTCTGCTTCACCTGCGACTTCGTGGAGCATGCCCGGGCCGACGGGAACGCGTCGTTTCGCGCGAGGCGCGATGAGATGGCCGGTCTGCAGCGCACGACCCGCCGCCTCGTTGATACGCGTGCCCTGTGGTCCCGACACTCGTGTCCGGCCTGTGGAGGCGACGGGTCGACGCTGTGTCGCCGTCACGTGTGCGACCGGGGATCCTCCGGCGTCGACCGGGACGCGCTGGGGGCCTACCTGTCGGACCTCGATCGGCGCCTGTGGGGGCTGATTCGGTCCATGACCCACGGGGGCCGGCCGGCGGAGGAGCCTAAGCGCAGCTCGTGGATCGAAGCCCTGGGATGGACCAACGGCTGGTCGATCCCGCTGAAGATCGTCGAGGCGGCAGCGTGATGGAACGGCTGCCCCGCAGCATCATCCTCGTGCGCCACGGTCGCACGGCGCTCAACGCTCAGGGCCGCATGCGCGGCCACGCCGACGTGCCCCTCGATGAGGTCGGGATCGAAGAGGCGCGGCGGGCCGCCGCGTCCCTGAGCGGGATCGCCGCCGCTTCGCTGCGCACGAGCCCCTTGGCCCGGGCGCGCCAGACTGCGGCAGCGGTAGGCCGTGCCGTGGGTCTCGAGGCGGTCGTAGACGACCGCCTCGAGGATCTCGATCACGGCGACTGGGAGGGGGTCAGTCCGGAGGAGGCGTCCCGCTCCCACCCGCGCCCGTGGGCGGCCTTCCGGTCGTTCCCTCTGGACGCCCGGCCCCCGGGGGGCGAGAGCCTTGCCGAGCTCGAGAGGCGGCTGCGCGAGCTGCTCATCGGGGACCTCGCCGGGGAGGAGGAGCCCGCGATCCTGGTCACGCACGAACTGCCGATCCGTCTGCTGCTGGCGCGCCTCGCCGGGAGCGGTAACGCAAGCTTCTGGGAGCCCCGGCTGCCGACCGGTGCGGTCGTGCGCCTGGACCGAGGCGGGGACCGCTGGTCGCAGCGGTGGATCGTGCCGGCGGGTGGGTGAGCGATGCGGCCACGGACCGGTGACCCCTTCGCCGGGAACGACGACCGGGACTGGGAGCTGCAGGAGGTGCTCCTGGCCCTGCGCGAGCCGGGGTGTCCGGCCTGCCTCCTGGCGGCCGAGACGGAGGCCGCGGCGCTGCTGTGGTTGCGGGAGGCGAACCTCAACGATCCCGGTACGGTGCGGCGCATCACCGCTGCGGGAGGCCTGTGCGCCCGCCACTGGGACGCGCTGTTGTCGGCGCGCGGCGACGACCCCGGCATCGGACCCGGACTGCTGCTGCTGGCGACCGCTCGTTACGGCCGGCCGGGCGGACGGGCACGCTGCTCGATCTGCGAGGCCGCCACCAGCCGTGCGGCCGCGACCCTGGAAGTGGTCATGGAACGCCTCACGGTCCCCGGCTTCAGGGACGGCTTCGATGTTTCCTTCGGCCTGTGCGGACCCCACCACTCGGATGCTCTCGCCCGCGCCACCCCGGAGATCCGCCGGGTCCTCGAGGGGGCCTATCGTGCCCAGGTGCAACGCCTGTCACAACGGCTCGAAGCCGGGCTCAGAGACCCCAGGGGCCGGGCCGGCCGGGCACACGCCCTGGCGGTCAAGCTCGGGGGTGCACCGCCGCTGCGGGGCGGGGCCCGCATGCGAATCGGGGGGTCGGGCTGATGCGGCTCGAGACGGAGACGGTACGGACCGAGATCCTCGACCCCCGCGCGGGCCACGCCCGGCGCTCCTTGACCCTCGAGGTCCGCACGGATCCGCTCACCGGCCACACCGCCAGGGTCCTGCACGACGTCGAGCTGTTCCCCGAGGCTTCCGAGGATCTCGCGGCCCTCGCCCGGCGGACGCGCCCCGGTTGTCCCTTCTGCGCCGACCGCATCGAGCAAGCGACCCCCCGCTTCCCGCCTGAGGTCGTCGCCGAGGGGCGGATCCGGGTTGGCGAGGCCGTCCTGTTCCCCAACCTGTTGCCCTACGGCCGCTTCGCGTCCGTGTCGGTGTACTCGCCGCGTCTGCACCATCTCGAGCCCGCCGGCATCACCCCGCCGCTGCTGCGCGACAACCTCGCCGCCCAGCGCGCCTTCGCGATCGCGACGCGACGCGCCGAGCCGGCGTCCCGTTGGGCGTCGATCAACGCCAACTACATGCCGCCGTCGGGGAGCTCGATCTTCCACCCCCACCTGCAGGGGTCGGCGGGCTCGCAGCCGACGACGATGCAGCGCATCCTCGCCGGCGTGACGCCCGATGCGTGGGGCGACTACCTCGACACCGAACGCCGGGCCGGAACCCGCTACATCGCCTGCACCGGCAGGGTGCACTGGCTCGCCGCTTTCGCTCCGCTCGGGCCCGGGGAGGTGCGGGCGGTGGCACCCGGGATCAGCGACGTCGTCGGCCTCGACGATGGCGTGCTCGACGAGCTCGCGGCCGGCACGAGCGCGCTGCTGGCGCTCTACGCGCGCCTCGGGCGGCCGAGCTTCAACCTCGCGCTCTACGGCTGTCCCGGATCGTGGCTCAGCCTGCGGGTGATGCACAGATCGCCGGTGCGCGCCTATTACCGCTCGGACGTCACCTGGCTCGAACGCATGCATCTCGAAGCGGCGGTGAGCCTGGCCCCCGAAGACGTCGCGGCGGCGGCACGGGAGGTGTTCCCGTGATGATCATCGTGCCGGGTTCCCCGCGCGCGCTGCCGGGCCCCGGTGGGCGCCGCGCGCGCTTGCGGGGGGAGGCTTGAGGATGCGCGCGCGTCTGGCCGAGGCGTCGCCGGCCCTGCGGTTCGTGCTGATCGTGGGGGCGATGAGCTTCTTCGCCGATCTCACCTACGAGGGGGCCCGCAGCATCATCGGCCAGTACTTCGCTGCTCTCGGTGCGGGAGCGCTGGCGATCGCCACGATCACGGGGTTGGGCGAGGCCCTCGGCTACGTGATCAGGCTCCCGTCAGGCAGGCAGGCCGATCGCACCGGGCGGCACTGGCCGATCGCGATCGGCGGTTACATCCTGCAGATGGCGGTGGTGCCGCTGCTGGCCGTGGCCGGGAGCTGGCAGGTGGCTGCCGTGCTGGTGATCCTGGAACGTGTCGGCAAGGCGATCCGCAACCCCCCGCGCGACGCCATGCTGTCCCACGCGGCCAAGGAGATGGGCTACGGCTGGGGCTTCGGAGTGCACGAAGCCCTGGACCAGTTCGGCGCCCTCTGCGGGCCGCTGATCGTGGCACTGATCCTCGCCCTATCGCGGCACGACTACCAGCTGGCCTTCGCCGCTCTGGCCGTACCCACGGTCATCATGTGGAGCCTGTTGGGGCTTGCCCGGCGCTTGTACCCGAGGCCGCGCGACCTCGAACCCGGCGTCACCGACGTGCCTGGTGGACGGTTCCCGCGCATCTTCTGGCTCTACGTCCTTGCGGCCGCGCTCGTGGCCGCCGGGTTCGCGGACTTCCCGCTGATGGCCTATCGGTTCACCCAGACCGGTACGGTGTCGGGCACCTTCACCGCCGTCACCTACGCGATGGCGATGGCGGTGAGCGGGGCGGGATCTCTGCTCTTCGGCCGCATCTTCGATCGCGTTGGCATCCGCGTTCTGGTGCCGCTGACCGTGGTCACGGCGCTATACGCGCCGCTAGTGTTCCTCGGGGGGCTGTGGTCGGCGGTGGCCGGTGTCTGTCTGTGGGGGCTCGGGATGGGCGTCCACGAGTCGATCATGCCGGCGGCGGTGGCGCCCATGGTGCCTGCGAGCCGCCGGGCTTCGGCCTACGGCACCTTCACCGCGGCCTACGGTCTGTCGTGGTTCGCCGGCAGCGTGGTGATCGGCGCGCTGTTCGACGTGTCGATGGGCGTCGTCGTGCTGTTCACCCTGGTCGCGCAGCTGGTCGCGTTGCCGCTGATCGTCGCCGTCGCCCGGGCTCGAGCCGGGGGCGCGGCGTCCGCGTAGAGGACCTCTGCGCGGCGGCGCGGCGTCGACAACGTGGGGGCCGAGACCGTTCAGTCACCGTGCCCGACCTCGTCCGCCGAGCGCGGACGCGGGTGTCCCGTGCCTCCCTGCTCCCCGTGGTCGCGTAGCGGGAAGCGCTCGGCCGAGGAGCCCGAGCCCGCGATGCGTTCACCGACACCGCGGTGCGCCTCTCCGCTGCCCGGCTCATCGAGCTCCTCGGGCGCGGCGGCTTCGCTCTCGAACGCCTCTTCCACGCGGCCGTCCTTGCCGCTGCGTTCGAGGGCCTCGGCGTCGCGCTCGAGGTGATCGTCCATCCCGGGGCCGTGTTTCGAGCTGCCTCGTTCCACGTCGCATGCCTCCTCGCATTCGATCGAGCGGTAACACCGATCCGCCGGGTATGGCGGGCCGGTGCACGCTGCAGGTTGGCTTTCCCACACGGTGGCATCGCTAACGGCTGCAAAGCCGCGATCTCCACGTTGCGCCGAATGTGAACCCTATGAGGACATGCAGGGCACCCCCTTGTGGCCGTGCTCGCCGGCTGGTAGACATCGACGTGCTGGGGTGGCGGGGAGGAGGATCCCATGCAGGCATCCGCGATCGAGGATCTGAGATCCTCGGCCCGAGGTGACGTAGTGACCCCGGAGGACCCCGGCTACGACGAGGCTCGGCGGGTGCACAACTGGATGATCGATCGCCGGCCCGCTGTGATCGTGCGCTGCGCCGATACCACCGACGTCATGGCCACGGTCCGCTGCGCGCGCGACAACGACATGCTGCTATCGGTGCGCGGAGGTGGCCACAGCGTGCCGGGCTTCGGCACCAACGACGGCGGTGTCGTCGCCGATCTGTCGCCGATGCGAGGGGTGCGCGTCGATCCGGTGACGCGCATGGCGCGGGCCCAGGGTGGCTGCACCTGGGGAGACATGAACCACGCGACCTACGGGTTCGGGCTCGCGGTCACCGGAGGCATCATCTCCACCACGGGCATCGCCGGCCTCACCCTCGGCGGCGGGATCGGCTACCTCGCGCGTGGCCACGGCCTGTCGCTCGACAACCTGATATCGGTCGACGTCGTGACCGCGGAAGGCGACTTCATCGTGGCGAACGAAGCCGAGCATGCCGATCTCTTCTGGGCCTTGCGCGGCGGGGGCGGCAACTTCGGCGTGGTCACATCTTTCGAGTACCGCCTCACCGCGTGCAAGGACATCTTCGCCGGCGCCTTCTTCTATCCGCTGGAGCGTGCCGGCGACGTACTCGACTTCTATCGCGGCTTCATCCGCACCGCACCGGAGGATCTCGGGCTGTTCGCCGGTTTCCACCTCGTGCCCCCGCTGCCTTTCGTCCCCGAGGAGTACCACGGCGACCCGGCCGTCGTCATGGTCGCCTGCTGGAATGGGCCGATGGAGCAGGGCGAGCGCGTGCTGGCTCCGATCCGGGATAGCGCGCCGAGGCTCGGCGAGATGATGGAGCCGATGCCCTATCCGGTGCTCAACAGCGCCTTCGACGAGCTCGTCGGCCCGGGCCTGCAGCACTACTGGAAGACGGCGTTCGCTACCGAGCTCACCGACGGGGCGATCGAGGCGCATCTCGAGTATGCGCAGCGGGTACCGACCGTCAACACCGCGGTCCACCTGTACTCGATCAACGGTGCCTGTCATCGCATCGCGCCGCAAGCGACCGCGTTCGCCAACCGCGACGCGACCTTCGCCACCGTGATCGGTGGGATGTGGCCGGACCCCGCGGACAACGAGCGCAACATCGCCTGGGTCAAGGACTACTACGCCGCCCTGGCACCGCACTCGTCGGCCGCCGCATACGTCAACTTCATGTCCGCAGACGATGGGGCCAGGTTGCCCGAGTCCTATGGTGACAACTACGGCCGACTCCAAGAGGTCAAGCGGCTCTACGACCCGGACAACTTCTTCCGCATGAACCAGAACATCCAGCCGGCTCCCACCGCTGCGGCCACCGGCTGAGGTGGAGGCGGGGGATCGAGCCGGGCGTGGCCCGCAACGCCTGCGGGCCGTCCAGGAGCCCCTCAAGCGGCGCTACCGGCAGCACCCCGAGGCCGCCAGGGTAACCCTGCGGGCGTCGGCGGTCGCCGGGGAGGGCGCAACCTGTTCGGTGGACACCGGCAGAGCTCTGGCGCGGGCCGGCCTGCACCCTGCGACCGGCGGCGACGGCCGCTCGCTGTGCTCCGGGGACATGCTCCTGCAGGCGCTGGCCGCCTGCGCCGGGGTCACGCTGTCGGCGGTGGCCGACTCACTCGGCATCGCGCTGCGCTCGGGCCGCGTCGAGGCCGAGGGCGACCTCGACTTCCGCGGCACACTCGGGCTCGATCCGGATACCCCTGTGGGCTTCAGCGCGATCCGCGTGTCCTTGTTGCTGGACGGGGATCTCACGCCCGGTGAGCGCGTCCGTCTGCTCGAGCGCACGCGGCGCTACTGCGTCGTCTACCAGACCCTCTTGGGTGGGTGCGCCATGGCGATGGAGGCCCCTACGGCCTAGCCGGACGCACCCTCAGGACGCCGGGGGATGGGCGAGGGACAGCCACAGCCCCCAGCCCATGAGGGCCGAAGCACCGGCCCACAGGGCCACGTCGATGGCGGTCACGCTACGACGCTTGAGGCGGAACAACGGATACACGAGCACCGCGATCAGCTGGGCGACGTAGAGGGCCACGAGCGACGGCCGTAGCAGGATCGAGTAGAAGCGCTCGGGATTGATGAGGCTCATCACGTCGGCACCAACGAAAGGCAGTGCGATCGCCGCCGCGGCTGCCCGACGAGACAACCCGGTGAGGGCATGCCCGAGCCGCGACAACGCCACGTACTCGGCGCCGATCAGCGCCACGACGCTGAGGGCGACCCCGGCGCCGACCGCGGTGCCCAGAGCATGGCCCGCGGACGAGGCGGCGATCGCCTGCCCGGGGAGCTCTCCGGCGCGCAGCCCACCCGGCACCGTGTCCAGCGTGGCCGCGGCCGCGACGGTGAAGGCGCCGACCAAGACGTAGGCTCCGCCGACACCGCGCCGCACGGTCGCGGCCCCACCCTCGACCTCACCCCCGAGGTACAGGGGGAGACTGCCGCACACGAACAGCAGCGACAGTGTGAGGGCCGGGGTCACGATCCCCGCCGGAGCGGCGACCGCCGCACTGCCCGTGCGCCCGAGCTCGATGCCCGCCAGCAGCGCTACCACCGGCAACTGCAGGATCCCCGCCGCGGCCACCGCACCGATCAGCGCGCGGCCGGCGAGTATCGCCGCCACCAGCGCGACCGGCAAGGCGATCTCGAGGACCGGCCGGAACCCGGCGATCCCTGGGAAGGTGGTGGGCAGCAGGTCGTAGACGACGTAGGTGACCGTGTAGGGGAGATAGAGGAAGTAGCTGACGATCCACGCGGCCCCGTGCAGCGCGGCGATGCGGGGGCCGGCGGCCGCCCTCGTGAAGGCGAAGAGGCCGCCGGAAGAAGCGATGTCGCGTGAGTAGCGCAGCCACACCAGCACCGGCGCCCCGAAGATCGCCCAGCCGACCAGGGCGACGAGCCACGGTGGGGACGACGTGTCGGCGAGGATGTTGGGCGCGTACAGCGCGCTGAGGGCCAACGGTCCGCCGATCGAGGCGATGCAGAAGCCGTAGAACGTGCTGCGCGGCAGGAGCCCCGGCCGCTTCGTCGAGGGGGCGACGGCGCGCGGGGGCCGGGTCTCCTGCCGCGTGGCGGCGGGGTTCAAGCGGTGCTCCGGCGCAGCGGCTCAGCCCCAGCCGGAGGATCCGGAGCCGCCGGAGCCACCCGAACCCCCGCCGGAGCCACCCGAACCCCCGCCGGAGTTGCCGTAGCCGCCGGAGTTGCCGTAGCCGCCCGACCCTCCGTGGTTGTTCGAGCCGTAGCCCTTTCCATTGTGGGTCATGCCGGGCTTCGAAACCGAGTGCTGGTTGCCGGCGGCGACGCCGCCGGCGGCGATCGCGGCGATCACGCCCACTGCCAGCACCGCTGCTCCGAGCCGATGCCTGCCCCCGGCCACACCACCCGCTGCGGACGACCGGCCGGGGCGGGGCACGCCCTGTTGCCTGACAATTCGGAGCACGAGGACCACCAAGATCGCAGCTGCGACGCCTTCGGACAGCAGCGCGGTGATCGTGTCGCCGTTCACGACGGCGTCGTGCCATCCGAAGAGGCTGCCCAAGTAGCTGATCGCGAAGGCGCCCAACGCGCCGATCTGGAAAGCGCCCGCCGCCGCCAGCACCGGCAGCCCGTCGCTCGCGACGAGCGCGGCTGCGGCGAACAGCGAGAAGATCGCGTCGGCCAGGAACATCGGGCCGATCGTCGGCAGGTTGCCGAAGAAGCCGGTCCACAGCGAGAAGTGGATCCAGCCTGCGAGCAGGATCGCCGCCGCGGCCACAATCCGGGCCGCCACCGCCGGCGAGGTCCTCACCATCGTCGGAGCTCTCATCGTGTCCATGCCCTGTACTACGGAGCATGGGGCCGGTCGGATGGGTGTGGAGGGGCCGCGTCGCGCGGGGGCCTGCGATCGGCCCGCGGTGCCCACAGGCCGAGTGACTCGGTTCGCGAGTGGGCTGTCAGCTCGCGTGCCGGTGCGCCTCGGCCACCGGTTGTTGCGTGCCCGGGTGGGCGTTGCGTCGAGGCGCCTCGGAAGCCTCTGGTCCCGAGCGGCTGACGAGGAAGATGCCCAGCCCCACGAGGACGATCCCGGCTATCTTGCCCCAGCTCACCGCCTCTCCCAGAACCACTGCGCCGGATATCAGCGCGAACACCGGCGTGAGGAAGAGGTAGGCGCTGACCCTGCCCGCGTCTCCCCGGTCCAGCAGCCAGTACCACGCCAGCCATGCGAAGCCGAAGCCCGGCACCGTCATGTACGCGGTCGACCACGCGAGCTGTAGCGACCACGACGGCACCGGTGCTCCGATCACCAGCCACGCGGCCACGTCCACGGCCGCTCCGAAGACGAGGGTCCAGGCGGCCAGCACGAAGACGTCGCGTCCGGGGGCCAGCAGCTTGAACAGCAGGGTGCCGAGCGCCCAGGAGACCGCAGCACCGAGCATGACGATGTCGGGGGCCACGGGTCCCGCGGTCGGACCGGCGATCGACACGATGCCGGCGAAGCCCAGCGCGAGCCCGGTCACCAGTCTGCGGTCGGCGTGCTCACCGAGGAAGAGGGTTCCCACCAGGGCGGCGATCAGCGGATAGGTATAGAGCAGGATCGAACCGAGCCCGGCGCTGAGGCCGTCGAGCCCGATCAGCAGCAGGAGCATCAGCGCGCCGGTGTTGACCGCGCCGAGCAGGGCCACGGCCGGGACGTCGCGCCGAGGCAATCCGAGCGGACGGCGCGTCGCCCACAGCCATCCGAACACGACCGGTAGCGAGCCACCCGTGCGCACCGCGGCGAGGAAATAGGGATCCGCGTGCCGCAGCGCCAGCTTCATCGCCACGAAGGCGAAGCCCCAGGCGATCGCGAGCGCGATGAAGAGCAGCACGGTCGTGCTGCGCCGGTGGTGGGTCGTGCTCCCCGCATTTCGTCCCGAGCGCGTCATCCCCGAGCCGGCGCGCCCGCGTCCCCGGAACAGGCGCGGCAGCGTCCCGGGATGGCGAAGTGATGGGGATCGATAGCGAAGCCGTAGCGACGCCGCACGGTGGCCATCAGGCCCCCGAGTACCTCATCGGGGACGTCGATCGTGCTTCCGCACCTCTCGCATACGAGATGGGGGTGGGCGGTCTCGGCGAGGTGGTAGGCGGCGGGGCCGTGTCCCATATGCGAATGGGTGACGACCCCGAGCCGCTCCAGCTCGTCCAGGTTGCGGTAGATCGTGGACAGGTGGACCTCGGGGGCCCGGTCTTGCACGGCCCCGGCGAGCTCCTCGGCCGTGCGGTGGCCACCGCGGTCGAAGAGCTCCTCCAGCAGCAGTTGCCGGGCCTTGGTCACCCGCCCACCGTTGCGCCGCAAACGCGCCAGGACGTCCTCCACGCGCTCGCTGCGATCGTCACCGGGCATAGCGCGACGATACGCCCGCCGCCGGGTCGGCCTTGTTGCGAACTGCTCGCATCTAGGCTAGCTTCGGGTCCGTGGAGTTCGTCCGATCCGACCGCCGGGCCCGGGTGCCCCGCCTGCGGCACGGTCTCAGCACCGCCGAGTGGTCGAGCCTCGCGGCGATGGCCGGGGTCGTCGTCGGCCTGCACGTGGTCGGCTTCGTCCTGCTCGTCATGGCCTCGGCGCAGCACTTCCGGCTCGGGGACACGGGCCTGTTCGGCCTCGGCACCGGGATCCTTGCCTACACCCTCGGGCTCCGCCACGCGTTCGATGCGGATCACATCTCGGCGATAGACAACACGACGCGCAAGCTGATCGCCGAGGGGAAGCGCCCGCTGAGCGTGGGCTTCTTCTTCTCGCTCGGACACTCAAGCGTGGTGTTCGTGCTCGCGCTCCTGCTCGGCTTGGGGCTGCACGGTCTCGCGTCCCAGGTATCCAACGGCGCGTCGACCCTGCACGCCGTCACGGGGCTGTTCGGCACCAGCGTCTCGGCGCTGTTCCTGTATCTGATCGCCGCCCTCAATCTGGTGATCCTGGTGTCGATCGTGCGCATGTTCATCGGCATGCGGCGGGGCGAGTTCGACGACGCCGAGCTCGAGAAGCAACTCAACCAGCGCGGGCTCATGAACCGTTTCTTCGGCCCGGTGGCGCGCCGGATCGATACCCCGTGGAAGATGTACCCGCTGGGCGTGCTGTTCGGCCTGGGCTTCGACACCGCGACCGAGATCGCCCTGCTGGTGCTGTCGGGCACCGCGATCGCCAGTGGCCTGCCCTTCTACGCGCTGCTGTCGCTTCCGATCCTGTTCGCCGCCGGCATGAGCCTGCTCGACAGCGCCGACGGCTGCTTCATGAACTTCGCCTACGGCTGGGCCTTCTCGCGTCCCGTGCGCAAGGTCTACTACAACGTCACGATCACCGGGCTGTCGGTAGTGGTCGCAGTGGTCGTGGGGACGATCGAGGTCCTGTCGATCCTGCAGTCCCGCTTCGATCTGCAGGGCGGGGTGTGGGACTGGGCGGCCGGATTCAACCTCAACCAGGCCGGCTACTTCATAGTCGGCCTGTTCGTGGTGACCTGGGTCGTGGCGCTGGCCGTGTGGCGTTTCGGCAACATCGAGGCCCGGTGGGAGGAGGCCGCCGGCAGGGCACGCCCCGAGCAGCCGTAGCGGGCCGAGCCCGGCCGCGTATCGGTTGCCGTACGCCTCTACTACTGTGGGCGCGCGGGCGAAGGCTTCGGATCCGAGGTGATGCACGTGCCGGGAACCGATCAGACCGAGCGAGGCTCGGCAACTCCGCCCCAGCCGGGGCAAGCTCGAGCTCGTCCTCCCTTCGATCCTGCGCAGCGGCGGCGACTGATGACCCGCAGCCTGATCGCCACCCTGGTGACCGCCGTGGTGCTGGCTGCTGCCGGGTTCGTCTATGCGCTCAACGCCACCGGCGGCAGACCCGCCGCCCACGGAGGAACGGGCCGCAGCCTGGTGGTGGACGGTGTGCCGGTGACCACGCTCGGGGGCACGAACGCCCCCGGCTTCTCGCTGGTGGATCAGGACGGCCGGCACCTATCCCTGACGTCGCTGCGGGGCCGAGCCGTGGTGCTCGAGTTCATGGATCCGCACTGCACCGACATCTGCCCGATCGTCGCGGCCGAGTACCAACGTGCCTACCGTGATCTCGGCCCGCTGGCGCGCAACGTCGCCTTCGTGGCGGTCAACGTCAACGCCTATCACCGATCGCTCGCGACCCTGCGGGCCTTCAGTCGCGAACAGGGTCTGCAGCGGCTCCCCAACTGGCACTTCGTCACCGGTCCCGTGCCGGCGCTACGCCGCGTGTGGCACGACTACGGCATCTGGGTCAAGGGTGGCCGCCACGGTGACGTCAAGCACTCCTCGGTGGTCTACGTGATCGACCCCTCCGGCAGGGAGCGTTACCTGCTGCACCCGGTACGCAACAGGTCCTCGGAAGCACGCTTCGGCTCGGCGATCGCGACGCTTGCCGAGCGCGCCCTGCGCTGAACGCGCGGTCAGGCCGTACGGACGAGCATGCCGCCGAGGCGCGTGTTGGCGAGAGCGCGCAGCAAGCGTTCGAGCAGCGCGGCCAGCGGCAGGCCGGCCACGGCGACCACCGCACCGAGCACGAGTCCCGCCACGACGTCGACGGGCCAGTGAACCCCGATGTAGACGCGGGCGAAAGCGAGGGCGAACGCGGCGATGGCGGCGAAGCCGCCGAGCGCGCGTCCTCCCGCCAGCAGCAGACCGGCGGCTACCGCACCCGCCATCACGGCATGATCGGAAGGGAACGAATAGTCGTGAGAACGCGCCACGAGCACCAGGGGATGGGCGAGCACCTGGAACGGCCGGGGTTCGGCGACCGCGTGGCCGAGCGGCTGGTTGATCCCGACCGCGATCACCGCGGCTATGCCCGCCCACAGCGTGCGCGCCATGCGCCGCACGTCGCCGGTGTGCCGCGCCGCCCACACGCCCCAAAGCAGCAACGCGGCGAAGAGCACCGGCCCGTAGACGCCGTAGACGGCCGCAGCCGTGTGCAGCCACGGGGTGCTGCGGGCGAAGTGATTGATCACGAGGAAGTCGTGGCGGCTGGACAGGCCCCCGTGACCCGAACCGTCGATCACGTGGCCTCCCGCGAAGGCGCGCGTACCCATCTCGTACATCGTCCCACCGCGAAAGCGCAACCTGCGCGGAGCGCGCAGGTTCTTCACACTCACCGGGAAAACGCGGGCATCGGCTCGGGCGGGGATAATGACTGCGCCGACGTCCTCTCCGGCGGGGTGATCCTCCACACGTGAAGCGCGCAGAGACGATCGATCCGCGTCGCGGCGTCGCCGAGGCCGCGGCCCGTGTCGCCGGGCGGGCGAGCCGGCTGCTGGGGCGTGGGGCGGGTAGCAGCCTGCCGGGCAAGGTCCTGCTCGCGCTCGCTCCCGGCTACCTGAACGCGGCCGCACAGCGTCTGCGCAGCGGCGTGGTGCTCGTATCCGGCACGAACGGAAAGACCACCACGGCTTCGATGTTGAGAGCGATGCTGGCTGAGGCAGGTCTGCGGGTCATGGGCAACCCCTCCGGTGCCAACCTGCGTCAGGGCATAGCGACCGCGCTGCTGGACGGCCCGGCGGCGGACATCGCGGTGTTCGAGGTCGACGAGGCCGTGGCCGCAGACGTCGGAACCCGGATGGAGGCTCGCCTGCTGGTGCTTACCAACGTGTTCCGGGACCAGCTGGACCGTTACGGCGAGACCGAGACGGTGGCCGCGTTGCTCGCCGAGGCGGCCCGGGCGCTCGGCCCCCGGGCGCGCGTCGTGTACAACGGCGACGACCCGTTGCTGACCGGCGCGTTGGCTGCGGCCGGCGTGTCGGGGCTGCCCTTCGGGCTGCGGCTCGCAGATCCGGGTGCGGCCGCCGCGGCTTCGGTCGGCGGGGAGCCCGAGGTGTGCCCGTCGTGCCGCAGGTCTTTGAGCTACCGCCATCGCACGCTCGCTCATCTCGGCGACTACGGCTGCAGCTGCGGGTTCGCTCCTCCCCGCGACGCAGTGATAGGGGAGGTCACGAGCCTCGACGGGCTCCAGGGATCGCATCTGCGGGTCGGTGATCGCGAGCACACCGTGCCCGTGGGCGGCGTGCACAACGCATACAACGCCGTGGCCGCTCTCGTGGCCGCGCGCGAGCTCGGGGTCGAGCCTGAGGTCGCCGGTGCCGCGCTGGCCCGCTTCCGCACCCGCTTCGGGCGTGCCGAGACGTTCCGGTTCCGCGGTGCGGACATGGTGCTAGTACTGATCAAGAACCCGGCCGGCGCGGACGCCGTCCTCAGCGCGTGCGCCACCGAAAGGGACGTCGGAGCCGTGGTCGTGGCGATCAACGACGGTATCGCCGACGGGGTGGACGTGTCGTGGATCTGGGATGCCGCCTTCGAGCTCCTGGTGCCCACGGGGGCCCCGCTGATCGCTACGGGCAGGCGCGCGTGGGAGGTTGCGTTGCGCCTCAAGCACGCGGGCCGGGCCCCCGCGCACACGTCCACCGATCTCGCCGCGGCCCTCGAGCACGCCGCGTCTCTGTCGGAGTCTCGCAAGGTCCTGGTGCTCGCCAACTACACGGCGATGCTCGAGGTCCGGCGCCTCGTCGCCGGCAGCCGGCGGGCCGTCTTCGCCGACGCATCGTGACCTCGCTGCGCATCGTCCACCTCTACCCGGCGCTGCTCAAGACCTACGGCGACCGCGGCAACGTCCAGACCCTCCTCGACCGGGCCCGGTGGCGGGGGATCGACGCCTCGGTCACCGAGGTCGGTCTCGACGACGACCTCCCGCAGTGCGACCTCTTGTTCATGGGCGGCGGCACCGACCGCATCCAGGCGGTGGTCGCCGCCGATCTCCAGCGTCTCGCCGGGCCCCTGCGCGACGCGGTCGAAGGCGGTGCGGTGGTGGTTGGGGTGTGCGGCGGATACCAGCTCATGGGCCGGGCCTACGAAGCCGCCGACGGTTCGATGCTGGAGGGCCTCGGCCTGATCGATGCCGAAACGCGCTCGGGCCCGGGACGGCTCACCGGCGACGTCGTGGGGCGCGGCCGCCTGATGGACCGTGACTTCGACGTCGTCGGCTTCGAGAACCACGGCGGGCGCACCATCCTCGGCGCCGCGGCCGAGCCTCTGATCCGGGTGCAGCGGGGCAACGGCAACAACGGGGAGGACGGCGGCGAGGGGGCGGTGCAGGGACGGGTGATCGGCACCTACCTGCACGGGCCCGTGCTCCCGCTCAACCCGGACCTCGCCGATCTCCTGCTGGCGATGGCGCTGGGACGCGACGGAGTGGACGAGCTCGGGCCCCTGGACGACGCGATCGAGCGCCGTGCCCACGACGAGCACAGGCGGCGGCGCATCCCCCGCACGGCCCGCAGCGACGCCCCCCGGGGACGCCTGCGGTGGGCACGACGCGTGCTCGCCGCGGCGCGCCGACGAGCGGGCTGAGGCGGATCAGCGCGGCGGCGGCAGCAAACGTCGCTGCCGTGCGACGCTGCCGAGGTAGCGGGCGCTTGGTTTGAACCTGCACTCCTGGCCGTCGTGATCCACCGCCACGCGGCCGAAGCGCGGCGTGTAGCCGTGGTGCCACTCGAAGTTGTCGAGCATGCAGGTAGCCGTGGACGGAGATGCCGTCGGCGAGGCATGAGAGCAACCACTCGCTGTTGACGGTGTTGCCTTCGACCTGGTGGGCGGAGGTCGCGGCTCCGAAGGCGAAGTGCTCGGGGAAGCAACACGCGTCGGTCGTGCTCGCGGCCATGGGGGCAGGCTGCCCCGGGGGCGGCACGCCCCGACCGGACCGAGTGGCCCCAACGGGATTCGAACCCGTGCTACCGCCTTGAAAGGGCGGCGTCCTGACCTGGCTAGACGATGGGGCCTAAGATCGGTTGCGCCCGGGGCCAGCGTACAGGCACCGGGCCGCGCTGCGGGCGTCAAGCCACCGGCGACCCGAAGCGACGGGCGGCGCCGTAGTATCTGGGCGCCTGTTGTGAGCTAGGAGGGTCGTGATCGGATCCATCGAGGGGGACTTGCGGGCAGCGGCGCGCGCCCACCTCGGGCCAGCGTTGGTGATTCCGTCGGTGGGCGGCCGGGGGCCCGGTTCGCAGCGCGCCCGTACCGGGCCCGACCGTCCGCAGCGGTGCGGGCCCGCCGGGGGTCCAAGGAGACGGGGTGAACAGCAAGGCCCGTAGCAAGGTATGCCGGGTGGTGCTGGCCGACGACGTCGAGGAGCTGCGCTTCCTGTTGGCGATGTCGCTCGAACGGGCCGGCGGCTTCGAGGTAGTGGGCCAGGCCCGCAACGGGCTCGAGGCGATCGAGCAGGCGCGGTTGCATCATCCCGACGTCATGGTGCTCGACTTGTCGATGCCCGTAATGGACGGTCTGGAGGCGATACCTGCGATCCGGGAGGCGTCGCCGCAGACCAAGATCGTCATGCTCACCGGTTTCGACGCGCCGATGCTCGCCGACCGGGCCCGGGCGCTTGGAGCCAACGCCTATCTCGAGAAGAGCCTCGCTCTGATCGATATCTCCTCCACCCTGCTCAAGGTGTTCGAGGGCCGGGAGTGAGACTCGGGGTCAGCATTCCGGATGCGGCCAGAACAGGCCGAGTCGGCGAGCCCTGAGGAAGACCTCTTCGAAGGCCTCGGCGAGCTCGGGCTCGAAGCCAATGGCCGCACGGTTCCGTGTGCGGGCCAGCTCCTCCGTCACCTCCCAGTCTTCCCACGTGCGGCCCCCGGCGAAGAGGTTCTGCGCGATCGCCTGCAGGCGGTCGAGCTCGTTGGCGAAACGGGCCTCGGGTGTGGCGGCCGTCTCGAACTCCTCCCACAGGTCCCGCAGGCGGGCGCTAAGGTCGCCGGGCAGCAGGCCGAACAGGCGCTCGGCCGCGGCCGCCTCGGCCGCCGCCTTACCCGCCCGGGCCGCCTCATCGTGCAGGGGGGCATCGCCGGCGAAGACCTCCACCAGGTCGTGCACGAGCAGCAGCTCGATCGTGCGGGCGAGATCGACGTCGCGTTCGAGCTCTCCGTGCAGGAGCAGGGCGAACATGCACGCGTGCCATACGTGCTCGGCAACGCTCTCGTGCCGGCTACCGTCTGCGATGTAGGCCGCGCGGTACACGGACTTGAGTCGGTCGATCACCTCGAGGAAGGCGAGGAGGGCATCGAAGCGCTGGCGATCCATCCGCGTGGAAGCCTACGTGGACGTGTCCACCTCCCGAGTCGGGGCCGGTAGCGGTGCGACGGCGCGCTAGGGTTCGCCGGTGCGCATCTGCATTCTCGGCGGAACCCGCTTCATAGGGCGTCACCTGGTTGAGGAGGCCCTACGTCGCCGCCATCGGGTGACCCTGTTCAACCGCGGCCGCAGCAACCCTGGGCTCTTCGGGCCGGCGGGGGTCCGAGAGGTGCACGGTGACCGCGACGGCGGCATCGATGCGCTCGCCGGACTGCGTTTCGACGCCGTCATCGACACGAGCGGCTACGTACCGCGCATCGTGGCTGCATCGGCGCGGACGTTGCGCGATGCTACCGACCGCTACCTCTTCGTGTCGACGGTATCGGTCTACGAGCCGGCCCCCGGCGGCGTCGACGAAGGGTCACCGCTGCGGCGCCTGCCCGATCCACGTTCCGAGGACGTCGACACCTACTACGGCGAGCTCAAAGCGGTCTGCGAGCGGGTCGTGCGCGATGTCTTCGGGCCGCGCTGCGTGGTCGTGCGGCCCGGGATCGTCGCCGGTCCTCATGATCCCACCGACCGTTTCACCTACTGGGTGCAGCGCCTGCGCCGCGGCGGTGAGGTCCTGGCTCCCGAGCCGCGCGGCAACCCGCTGCAGCTAATCGACGTGCGGGATCTCAGCGCGTTCATGCTCGGCGCGGTGGAGCAAGGTCTCGACGGCACCTACAACGCGACGGGGCGGCCGACGACCTTCGCAGGGATGCTCGACGCCACGATCGAAGCCCTATCGGCTGCGGCGGTGCCCCGCTGGGTCGACGCGTCTTTCCTCGCGGCCCGCGGGATCGCTCCGGGGCGCGACCTGCCGCTGTGGATGCCCGATGAGGCCGCGGCATCTCTGATGCGCGCGGATAGCTCGCGCGCCGCGGCGGCCGGGCTCAACCTGCGCCCGCTGGGGGATACGGCCCGGGCGGTTGCGCGGTGGGTGGACGACGAGCATCACGAGGTCACGATCGGGCTCGAGCCCGAGCGCGAGCGAGACCTGCTCGCAGCGGCGGCGCGCGCCGG